>CAYOCZ010000101.1:0-9900 GCA_964402475.1 uncultured bacterium
CAGATTGGCGGCAGGGCTCGGCCTCGGATGGTGAGCTTGGTCGAGACGATGATGAAGCTGCACAACAGCGGATACTCGACCGATGACCATATCGTTGATATCAGCAATATGGTCGGTCTGGTCGAGCGGATGATGACAGCCGACGGCCTACGGCTGACAGCTTTCGGCCGCCGGCGCTGAAAGACTGATATGAATCACGGCGCGGGCCGTAACAACTAAGCGGGCAGGTAGCAGGCGCCTGCGCGCAGTTCTTCTCTCAAGCTCACTCGGTGTGCATACCGGCGGACCGCGACACCGTGCCGAGCCAGTTGTCGTTGTAGCCGCTCGCACCGGGATTCTCAGGGTCAACCTGCTGGCCGGAGGCCTCGCCGCCGATGCAGCGGGGGCCGATGAGGGCTTCCGAGCCCCGCGGGAGGCGGAATCGCTTGACACACCGCCTGATTCGTGATTGAATGGGGCATGCACGCAGGCGCAGTTGCCACCCGGACAGAAGGAAAGGCCAGTCGACGATGAGCACCGTGGCCTACCGGCGCGAATTGCGTAAGACGTTCCCGAAGTTGGCCAAGAAACACGGAACGCCCCTGTTCATTGTCAGCCGCACGCTGCTGCTGGAGCAGGTCGCAAGGTTCCGCAAGCTTCTCCCCCGAGTCAAGCCGTTCTATGCGGTCAAAGCCAACCCGAATCCGCACGTGCTGAAGGTGTTGGCCCGGGCCGGGCTCGGGTTTGATGTCGCGTCTCCGCAAGAGATCGACTGGGTGCTGACTGCCGGCGCGACTCCGGGCAAACTGGTCTACGCCAACACCATGAAGCGCAACGAGTCCATCGAGTTCGCCTGCCGGCACAAAGTGAACCTGATGACGTTCGACTCGGAATACGAGCTGTCTAAGATTGCCTGCCACGCACCCGGCGCTTCAGTCATGGTGCGCATCAAAGTCCCGAACGTCGGCTCGATAATCGAGCTCTCGCTGAAGTTCGGCGCCGACCCTGGGGATGCGGTCCCGCTGCTGCTCAAGGCCAGCCGGCTCGGACTCAAACCGGTCGGCGTCAGCTTCCACGTAGGGTCACAATGTACTCATGGTGACAACTACCTTGAGGCGTTTGAGCTCTGCAAGATAATCGTCAACGACGCGCTGCTCAAGCAACTGCCGCTGGAGATGATCGACATCGGCGGCGGGTACCCGATCCGGCACTTCGACACCGATGAGGACTGGTTCGCCAACATGGCGCCGGCGATCAACATGGAACTCTGCCGCCTGTTCGACCCAAGCATCAAGATCATCGCCGAGCCCGGCCGTGCGCTGGTCGGCCCCGCGTGCATCCTGCTGACCAGCGTCGTGGGCAAATCAATCCGCAACAACAAACACTGGTACTTCCTGGACGATGGCGTGTACGGGGCTCTCTCAGGCATTATCTTCGACCACTGCAAGTACCAGTTCGATGTCCTTAGGAAGGGACCTACCCAACTCACAACTCTGGCCGGGCCTACCTGTGATTCGCTCGACATCATCTCCGGCGCTGAAGAGCTGCCCGAACTCGACTTCGGCGACTTGGTCTACGCCCGCAGCATCGGGGCCTATTCGCTGGCCAGTGCGACAACCTTCAACGGTATCCCTCCGGCCAAACCGATCCTGGTCCCTTAGGGAAAAAGAATGAAGAATACCCGCAGCCCGCGTCGTTCAGGCAAGGCCAAGAACATCCATCCCGGTGAAATGCCCGAGACCCCGCGCGCACGCAGGAACCTGACCGAAGTGCCGGATTGGCTGCGCAAGCGTGAGTGTCCGCACAAGGCGAAGTACATGAGCGGCAAGCGCATCATGCCCGCCGGTATCACCGGCCGCGAGCGACTCACCAATCTGATGGACCGTACGTTTCTCGCCTATAACGCGGCGCGGCTGCGCCAGGGCTGCGAGCTGTTCGCGAACAAGATGCTCGCCCCTGATACGGTGGTCGGTATGAGCCTGGCCGGCGCCCTGACACCAGCCGGCCTCGGCTGCTCGGCAATCGTCCCGCTCATCAAGGCCGGGTTCGTTGACTGGATCGTCGCGACCGGTGCGAACATGTACCACGACCTCCACTTCGCATTCAACCTGCCCCTCCGCGTCGGCTCGCATGTGGTCGACGACACCGACCTGCGCCGCAACGACGTCGTCCGCATCTACGATATCTTCCTCGGCTACACCGACTGCCTGATGGCGACCGACAAGATCCTCGATTCAATCCTCGTCCGACCCGAGTTCCAGCGGGAGATGGGTACGGCCGAGTTCTACCACCTGCTCGGCCGGTACGCGGCTGAGTGGGAGCGGAAGACCGGCAACAAGGACGTCTCGGTTCTGGCCGCGGCCTTTCGCGCGGGCGTACCAATCCACACGAGTTCGCCCGGCGATTCCACCATCGGCATGGACATCGCGGGGCTCGAGCTCAAGGGCGTGAAGCTACGCATCAACCCGTCGATCGACGTCAACGAAACCACGTCCTACGTGCTCCACGCCAAGCGCTCGGGCGGGAAATCGGCCGTCCTGCTCATCGGCGGCGGCAGCCCCAAGAACTTCATGCTCCAGACCGAGCCGCAGATACAGGAAGTCCTTAAGATCAAGGAAGCCGGCCACGACTACTTTTTCCAGATAACCGACGCCCGGCCCGACACCGGCGGGCTGTCCGGGGCGACCCCACACGAGGCCGTGTCCTGGGGCAAAGTTGACCCGGAAAAGCTGCCTGACGCGCTGGTCTGCTATGCTGACGTGACGATTGCGCTACCGATGCTTGTGCACTACGCCCTGGCCAAGCACCGGAGGCGCAAGCTCCGCCGCCTCTACGACCGGCGCGCCAGACTGCTCGAGGACCTTACGCGCGAGTTCTTCTCGCACTCGAAGTCCTGACCGAAGGGACAAAGAGACAAAGGGACCGAGGGATCAAGTGACGGAGTCCGTTTCCTCACTCTGTCCCTGCATCCCTCTATTCCTTCGTCCCTAGAGTTTCTCCAGCTCTTCCTTGATCAACTGCCGCTGGTACAGCTTCCAGTATAGCCCCTGCCCAGCCAGCAGGTCCTCGTGCTTGCCCTGCTCCTTGACCTTGCCGGCATCGAGCACGTATACCCAGTCGCAAACGGAGAGAACTGAGAGCCGGTGCGAAACGATGATGACGGTGACGCCCGGCAACTGGTTCATCATCCGGTTGACCAGTTCCTTCTCGGTCTCGGCGTCGAGCGCGGACGTGGCATCGTCGAAGATCATGACCGGCGGACGGCCGACGAGCGCCCGGGCAATCGCCACCCTCTCCTTCTGCCCGCCGGAGAGGCGAGTCCCACGCTCGCCCAGCACTTCATCGAGACCCTTCGGGAATCCGGCCACGTCGCCGGCAAGCTCCGCCCCGACCACGACGGCCTGCAGCTGCTCCGCGCTCACGTCCTCGCGTCCGAACGTTATATTGCCTCGGACCGTATCCGAGAACAACGTCGCCTCCTGCGGCGCATAACCGAAGAGCTTCCGGTATGCGTCAAGGTCAAGCTGACGGATATCCTGCCCGGAGAGCGTCACGCTGCCCTGCTGCGGGTCGGCGGTGCGGAACAGGAGACGGAAGACAGTGCTCTTGCCCGAGCCGACCGTGCCGGCGATGCCTATCTTCCGTCCCGGAGCGAAGATCATCTCCGCGTCATCGAGCACGGCTCTGGCTCCGTAGCTGAAGGATGCGTGGTTCAGCCGCAGCTCGCCCGGGACCGGCTGCGCCGGGCTTGCCGGGGGCGCGACTTCGGACGGATGCTGTTTGAGCGAGTCGATTCGTTCGGCCGCTCCCTGTGCCCGCCGCCCCGACACGAACAGGTTGCCGATGTCGAACATCGGCCCGATCAGCAGCAGGATGTAGGCGTTGAACGCGACGAACGCGCCCAAGGTCAGGCTCTTGTGTACAACCTGCACGCCGCCAATCCAGAGGACGAGTAGCGTGGCGACCGCGGCAATCGCCATGTACATGATGTCGATCTTCGCTTCGGTGCGGGCCTCGCCCATGGCCACACCGACCCGGTCATCGAGCGTGCCACGGAACTTCCGCCCGAGCCTCTCCTCCATACCATAGGACTTCGCGAGTCGAATGCCCGTGAACGCGGCCTCGAGCTGGTTGTTGATTTCGGATATCTTCTGACGCCATTTCATGAACCATGAGTAGACCAACGGCCCGAGCTTGATCCACACGAGCACCGCGAGCACGAGTGGAAGCACGACAACGAGCGTCAGTAGCGGATTCATGTGTACCATGATGACCAGCGCGAAGACGACCGTTAACCCCGCCGCTGCGAACCGGAACAGCCCGGAACAGGCGAACCACGAGAGCTCGCCCATGTCGTGGTCGAGCCGCTCCATGACGTCGCCCGTCGGGTACTTGGCCCTGAACGTATGCCACATGTCCAGTACCCGGCGGAAGACCTCGCTTCTCACTTTCCACTGGTACAACTCGTTGGTCCGGGCGCGTGAGAAGGGCAGCAGCACCTCGCCCACCACCCGCAGAAACCCGAACCCGACCAGGAGCAGCACGAGCCTGACCAGTTCCGGCTGCGTGATCCCGCGTTTGATCCCGTCAACGATCAGCCGCAGGAAGTAGGGAAACACTACCGAGATCGCCGTGACGACAACGGTACCGGCTAGCAGCCCGACCGCCCAGCCCGGCCGCTGGCGCCAGAAGCCGAACACGATCCTCAGGCTCCCGCCTCTCTGCCTTCTGACTTCTGTCTTCTGACTTCTGCCTTCGTCTGTCACGATACTTCCCCTACGTACTGCAGCCGGTACAGCCGCGAGTAGATACCGTCCTTCACCAGCAGTTCGTCGTGGCTTCCCTCTTCGGCGATGCGGCCTTTGTGCACGACCAGGACCCGGTCGGCCATGCGGATTGTGGCCAGCCGGTGCGCCACGATGATTGCGGTCCGGCCTTTGAGCAGCTCCTCCAGGCCCTCCTGAATCAGGTGCTCGGTGTGAGGGTCAACCGACGATGTGGCTTCATCGAGGATCAGGATTTCCGGGTCGCGCGCTAGGGCCCGGGCGAACGCCAGAAGCTGCCGCTCGCCCAACGAGAAGTTGGCTCCGCCCTCAGTCAGCACCGTATCGTAGCCCTGCGGGAATCTGAGTATCGAGTCGTGGATGCGCGCGCGCCGGGCCGCCTCGATTACCTGCTCGCGCGGTATCGTGTCGTCGAACAGCCGCAGGTTGTCGAGCACCGAGCCGGGGAACATGACGACCTCCTGCGGCACAAATCCGACGGCCGCTCGAAGCCGGTGTTTGTCCATCGTGGCCAGGTCCTCGACGTCACAGCGAATCCGGCCCGACTGGGCCTGGTAGAACTTCATCAGCAGGTTGACAATCGAGGTCTTGCCGCCGCCGGTCTCGCCCACCAGCGCCACCTTCTCTCCTTTGCGTACGACGAGACTGACGTCCTTCAAGACCAAGTTCTGCCCGTCGTAGGCGAACCTGAGGTTCTCGCAGGCAATCGCTTCCTTCAGTCGGAACGGCCCTGCAGCCTGGCTGCCAGCCGGTTCCGGCGCCTGGTCCAGAACCTGGAATGTCCGTTCAGCCGACGCGAACGCGCGCTGAATGACGTTGATGTGGTGAGAGATGGCCCGCAACGGCCCGAACAGCCGCGTGATGTAGGAGACAAACAGGAACAGCGTGCCGATGGTCAGCTCCCCCTTGAGCGCCAATGCCCCGCCGACACCCAGCACCAGTCCCGTACCCAGCACCTCGCCGAAGTCAACGAGCATCCAGACCGCGTACCAGAGAATCGTCGCCTTCAGCTCGCCCTTGTACTTCAGCCGGTTCAGGTCGTCCATCCGCTGGGCGAAGCGCGGCTGCTGACAGAAGACCTGAATCACGGGCAGACTTTTGAGCGCCTCGTTTACCAGGTTGTTCGTCTCAGCCACGGTCTTGCGCACCTGCATGTACACCGGCCGTACCCTCTTCTGGAACACCCAGAACGCGACCACGAACGGCGGAAGTAGCACCAGTACCAGCAGGAACAACCGCATGCTCGTCACCGCCATGATGATGCCCATCCCCACGAGCATCAGCGCGCTCTGCAGCAGCACGACCGATGTCCGCGTGAACAGCATCTTCATGGCCTCGGTGTCACTCTCGACCCGGGAGATGAGTTTGCCGGCCGGGGTCTTGTCGAAGAACGTCATCGGCAGGTCCAGAACGTGCCGGAACAGCGCCTGTTTCAGGTCGGCCGCGCCGCGCTCGCCGACCAGGGCAAGCCAGACCTGCTGGTAGTAGGCGGCTGCCAACATGCCGAGATGAGCACCAAGGAAGACGAACGACGTCACGGCGAGGCCCCGCAGGTCGCCCTGGCCGATGTTCACGTCAATCGCCCGCTTGAGCAACACCGGCCCGAGCAGTCCCAGCCCGGTCGAAACCAGCAGCACCGCGCCGGCCGCAATCACCCGGCCCAGATAGGGCCGGAAGAACGGCCAGAGCCGCCGGATGTAGGTTCCGGCCTTGCCGGTTGGCTTGGACTCCTTGAGGTCGAGTTCGGTATCGTCCCAGTACATGAGTTCCCATTATTGCCGCAAATCCGCACGTGTAAAGGCCGGTGGCGCGCGGCCGCACTGTTTGACGCCCGGCAGAGCATCCCATATCTTCACCTGTGCCTGAACTGCCGGAGCTCGAGATGACAAAGGACCGACTGCGGCTCGCGCTGGCGGGACGGGTCGTAGCCGGCGCCGTCGTCCGCTCGCCGGTCGCGCTCAATACCGTCACCCCGCCGCTCGAGGCACTCGTGAGCCGGCACATCCGCTCGGTCAGCCGGCTCGGCAAAGTCATCTGCATCGGGTTCGATGACAAACTGCACCTCTGTATCCACCTCATGCTCTCGGGCCGGTTCGCGTTCGGGCCGACGCGCGCGCCGCTGAACCGGCTTCACGCCTTTGCCCTGCACTTGGACCGCAACGAGGACCTGCGCGTCATCGAGGACAGCACGCATCACCGCTTGGGCGTCTACTTGGTCTCCGACCCGCAGCAGATTGAACTGGTTGCCCGACTCGGTCCTGACCCGCTCGGCCCCGAGTTCGCCCTGGCACGGTTCCGGCAGGCGCTGGGCCGCCGCAGCCGCACGCTCAGACGGTTCCTGACCGACCAATCGGCCATCGCCGGCATCGGCAACTGCTTCTCGGACGAGGTTCTCTTTACGGCACGGCTCTCACCGTTCGCTATCTCGACTGCAATCAAGCCCGAGGAGAAAATCCGTCTCTTCACGGCGACGAAGAAGGTGCTGCAGGATGCCATCCTGCACCTCCGCCGGCTTGACCGCCTGCCCGAGCGCAAGGACCGGACGTTCCTCCGCGTCCACGGCCGGTTCGACCAGCCCTGCCCTGTCTGTGCCACGCCGGTCAAGCGCGTGAGCTTCCAGGAATCCACGCTCTATTACTGCCCGACTTGCCAGACCGGCGGCCACGAACTCGCCGACCGCCGCTTCTCCAAGTTCCTCAAGTGACAACGCCATCACGCGGTATTCGTCATTCGGACTCGGCCTCAGCGGCCCCTGTCGGACAGTGCGACGTTCAGACTTCTCCCCTTGTCTCTGTCTGCTCCGAAATCGGGCGTGGGCATCCTGCCTACCTCGACTCGGTCCTGCTGGCGCTCGCCCGTCTCTTCCCGGACAAGCCCGCTGCCCCATACTTCACGGTTCCCCGACTCTGCAACGGCGCCTCCGGGCTGGCATGGAAGCTCGCGCGATTCGGCTACCGCCTCGGCGCTCAGGGCGGCCCCGCGACCTGGCTGTACAACCGCCTCCGCTCCCCCGACGCGAAACCCTCCGGTCTCCAGCTTACGCTGCTTGGCGCGAGTCTCCGCCGGACGTTTGCCGGCCATGATGGCATCTGCATCGTGGACCATCCCTTGCTCGCCCACATCCTTGCGCCGGTCTGCCGCGTTGCCTATCTCCACTGCGAGATCGCCGCGCCCCGCCTCGCGGCAGTCCCTTGCGCGTGGCGGACGTTCGTGCCGCTGCAATCCACAAGCCTCAAGCTGCAAGTATGGGGCGTCAGACCCGACGCGCTGGCTGTGACTGGCCTGGTGGTGGAACCAGAGATTGTCAAAGTCGCTGACACTGCCTACCAAACACGGCTTGCCCGGATTGAGTCCGATGAACCGCTCACCGTCGGCTTCTTCGGCTCCGGTGCCGAACCCCGACCGCACTTGTCGAGCATCATCACCGGGGTGGCGTCAGTCACGCGGGCCGGCCACAAGGCAATCCTGTCCTGGGGCACAGGCTGGGTCAAAGCCGCCAAGGTCAATCTCGCGCTGCGCCGTCAGGGCGCAGTCGAGGAATCATGCCGCGTCCTCTGGGCGCGCAGCCGCCCGGCCGCGACGACCGCGGTGGCCGGAGTCTTTCCCGACCTCGACCTGATGGTCTGCGCCGCCCACGAGAGGACGAACTGGGCCGTCGGCCTGGGATTGCCGATGTTCGCGCTACTACCGAACATCGGTCCGTTCGCGGCTGGCAACTACGCGTTCGCCTCGGAACAGCGCACCTGCCTGCCGCTGGAAGGCACGGCCGGCGCCGCCGGGCTCGCGGACACGATAGCCGCCCTGCGCCGGGACGGCACACTCGCTGCGATGGCCCGGGCCGGCTGGGGCCGGCACACTATCGCCGGTGCGGAAACCACGGCTCGCGAACTCCTGTCCGCCACCACAGCCAAGTAGCAGGCTACCGTCCGCCCGCCCGGACACCGAAGGAGGCGCTAGCCCGGGATGAACACAGGGCAACGCTGATGGCCCGGACACTTGCCCCCCAGGCCCCTGGACCCTTGGACCCCTTCAGAAGAAATCCTTGACAGCCCGGCCTATTTAGGTATTCTTATACCTAAATGAGTAATACAGGACGCCAGAACGGCTCCGGCCCCTTCCGGGTCTCGGAGGCGGCCAACCTCGGCCTGCACGCGCTGGCCGTGATTGCCGCCGGGCCTGAGCCGGTAACCCGCACCCGCGAGATCGCGGCCCGGCTCAAGGCTTCGGCCGCGCACCTCGCCAAAGTGATGGTAGCGCTTGAGCATGCCGGCCTTGTGACCGGCACGCGCGGTCCGGCCGGCGGGTACCGGCTCAACCGGCCCGCCCGGCGGATATCGCTCAGGGAAATCTACGAGGCAATCGAGGGGCCGATGCAGGCCCGCGCTTGCCTTTTCGGTGAGCCGGTCTGCGACGCAGAGGGCTGCGCCCTCAGCAACTACTTCGGCAAACTCAACCGCGACGTCATGCGCACACTGGAACGTACGCGTCTGACCGATCTGGCCAAGGAATTCGGAGGTAAGAATGGGAAGTAAGCGCACGATTATCAGTATCGATGAAAAGAAGTGCACCGGCTGCGCCGAATGCATCCCCAACTGCCCGGAAGGCGCCCTGCAGGTGATTGACGGCAAGGCGCGGCTTGTGTCCGACCTGTTCTGCGATGGCCTCGGCGCATGCGTGGGTCACTGCCCGGAAGGCGCGATGACGGTCGAGGAACGCGCGGCCGAGCCCTACGACGAAAGCAAGGTGATGGCGAACATAGTCAAGGCCGGCCCGAACACCATTGCCGCGCACCTGAAGCACCTCAAGGACCACGGCGCATACGAGTACCACGACGAGGCAATTGCCTACCTGAAGAAGCACAAAATGCCGAATCCGGAGAAGTCAGAAGCCAGAAGCCAAGAGGCAGAACTGGCATGTGGGTGCCCGGGTTCAGCAGTCCGGACTCTGACTCCTTCCGCCACTCGATCTCTCGATCCCTCTGTCCCTTCCCGTCCCTCTGCTCTCCGCAACTGGCCCATCCAGATCACTCTTGTCCCGCCCTCAGCCCCATACCTGAAGGGCGCCGACCTGCTGATTTCCGCGGACTGCGTCGGCTCCTCGCACCCGAACTTCCATGATGAACTGGTGCAGGGCAAGG
>CAYOCZ010000102.1:0-9886 GCA_964402475.1 uncultured bacterium
GCGTTCAACGAGCAACTCGGACTGACCGGCCTCGTTGTCACCAAGCTCGACGGCACGGCCAAAGGCGGGGTGCTGCTTCCGATTGTGATGGAACTCGGCGTGCCGGTTCGATTCACCGGCACCGGCGAAGGGCTCGACGATATCGAGCCGTTCGACCCGCAAGCCTACGCGAAAGCGCTGTTCGAGGATTGATCAAAGAACCAAGTGTCAGCAGGTAGGAGATAGCGGACCCGGGTCGGCGTCTGCCTCCTAACTGCCAGCGCCTTTCTGCTTGCTCCCGTCGGATTCCTCCGGCTGAAGCTCCAGCGCGTCCTGCTTGAGCGCTGCTTCCAGGGTCACGATCGCCTGCTGTGCCGCCTCCCTCACTTCTTTCGGCTCTCTTCCCACTGGCCAGTTTCGGGACATCCGGTGCAGCCTCGGCAGTGCGCCGGTCACGCGCATCGCGGCCAGCCCGTCAATCGCTGCACAGCGCACACCCGGTTCCGGTGCATCCAGCGCGGGCTCGAGGAACGGGATTGCCGCCGGGTTGCCGATACGGCCAAGGGCACGGAGAGCGTTGATGCGCACAAGGTCGCTCTCCTCGTTGAGCAAGTTCAAGAGCGGCATGGTGGCCGTGAAGTCAACCAGCTTGCCCAGCGCTTCGGCCGCCGTGGCGCGGACCACCGGGTCGCGGTCTTTGAGCGCATCAATCAGAGCCGATGCCGCCCGGCTGTCACCGATCTGGCCGAGGGCCTGGGCCGAGGCAATCCTCACCCAGATGACCGTGTCGGTCAGGCCGCGGATCAGACGGTCGCAGGCGCCGCGGTGCCGGAGACGGCCCAGCACTTCGATCGCCCGCACCCTGACGTCGGTCGACTCGTGGTTGAGCAGTCCGAATACCGGTTCGACGGCCAGTTCACTCAGGTTCTCGAGCCCGTTGGCGGCCGCGGCCGCGACCTTGTTATCCTGGTCTTCAAGCAGGCGGGCCAAAGCCTGGGCGGAACGGGCGTGCTTGATGCGGCCCAGCGCGGTCGTCGCCAAGAGCCGGACGCGGTCGTCGGCGTCGTCGAGCGCGCGGACGAGCGAGTTGAGCGCGGCGGCGTCGCCGAGCGCGCCAAGCACCTCGGCGGCCGCGGTGCGTACCGTCGGTTCTTCGTTCGTGAGGAGCTCGGTAAGCGGCAGGACCGAGGCTTTGCCCTGGTCCAGCAACTGGTTGACAGCGCGGATACGCTCGTTCAAGTCATCGCCGGACAGCGCGTGAATAAGCGGCGTAACCGCGCCGGCGCTGACGCGGCGGAGTGCCGCCAGCGCCGCTTCGCGGACGTTCTGATCCGGGTCTTCAGCGCAGGCGCGGGAGAGTGTATCAACCGACTTCTGGCTGTTGATGCGGCCGAGCGCCTCGACCACGGCGGCCCGCACCAACGGGTTCTCATCGGCCATTTCGTCGAGCAAGGCGTCCAGGGCCTTCGTGCTTTGAAACTCGCCAAGGGCCCGGGCAGCGGCAAGCCGGACTTCAACGACCATATCCCGCAGCAGTTCGAGTAGCGGCGGCAGCGCGCGGTCGCTGCCAATGCGGCCGAGCGCGGCGGCGATGGCGGCGCGAGTGCTGGGTTCCGGGTCGGCGAGGTGTGCGGTCAGGAAGTCAAGCCCGCGCTCGGAACGCAGCACCCCAAGCACCGCCGGCAGGACGGTGTCGACCGGGCCCTGCCAGGTCGCGAGATACCGCGTCAGGGGTTCGACCGCATCGGCGCCGATGGCCGCGAGCGCGTATGCGGCCAGGGCCCGGGTCGTGTCGTCCGGGTCCTTGAGCATCAGCACCAGCGCGCCGGTTGCCTCGTCGCCGTCGATTTGGCCCAGCTCTTCGACGGCACGGCGCCGCGTTACCGGGTCCGGGTCCTGCAGTGCGGAGATGAGTTCTCTCAGCGACAACCGGACCTCCGGGCGGACCTGGTCTTCGCGGAAGACGGGCGTACCGATGCCGCGAGCCAGTCGAGGTAACGCTGGCTGCCGGCGGCAATCGGCAGAATGACTATCTCAGGGGTGTCGTAGGGGTGAAGCACTTCTACCGTGGCGATGACCTCGCGTGACCGGGCCCGCGTTGTCTTGATGAAACAGAGCCACTCCCGTGCAGTCTCAACACTGTCCTGCCAGCGGTAGGTGCTCTCAATCGGGCCGACAATCTGGACGCAGGCAGTCAGTCGACGGTCAACCAGCACGCGGGCGATGAGGCGGGCAGTGGCACGGCTGCCAGTTGTGGTGACCGCCTGGACAAACTTCTCCATTTTCTAAGTGTCCGCACAGACAGGTATTAGTCAAGCAGAACAACGGCGGCCTCGCCCGGCCGGAATATCCCGGGACGGCATGTGTAGATACTGGTAGGAGCGGCCTGATTTGACACCGCCTGCACACGCTCTTAAGATTACCTTCATGGTTCGCAAGACTACACCGCTGGCTGCGGCTTTCGTTTTCGTGACGCTCGTGCTCAGTTGCTCTGAGGCGCCGGTCGTGCCGGTTCAGCCGACCAACCGCCGCGTACTGGCAGAACTGATCAGTGAGACCGGCTGAGCCAACTGTGCGCTCGCGGCGCGAGCGCTGGACAGCCTGATGCGGACGCGTTACGGCGACAGCCTGGCCATCGCCGAGTGGCATCCCTATGCCTACGATACATTTAACATCAACCCGGACGATAGCCTGCGTGTCGCTCGGTACCAGCACAACCCGGGGCAGCCGTCGCTCGTGCTCGACGGCTATCTCGAATTGGTGATGCCGTCCGACCCCGTTCAGTACTACGGCGAGTTCGCCAACGCCGTCCAAGTCGTGAAGTCCAAGTCGACGTTCGTGACGCTCATGGTTGATTCGGCTGCAGCGGACTCGGCACAGGGGATGATCAGAGTCCGGGTGACGGCAGACAGAATAGCGCCCGACTCCCGGCCCACGCTCTATTGCGTCGTCACCGAAGACAGCCTGCTCGACCCGCTCGGCGGGGCCTACTTCCGCGTCCCGGCGCGGTTCGTACCGGACCGGAACGGCATTCCGCTGACACTTAGCCGGGGCGACACGCTTGATACGACCCTGGCTTTCCCGACTGCCGGCTACCGGCTCGACAAGCTGGGCGCGGCGGTGTTCGTCGAGGACGCGAGCGGGACCGAGGAGCACCGCGTGCTCCAGTCCGCCACCATTGACCGGTTCGTTCTTACGGAGGAGAAATGAGACACTTTCTGAACATTGGCTTGATCCTGGCACTGGCTGCCGGCAGCGGCTTCGCGGCCGCCGACAAAGAAGAGGACCCGAAGGCCGCGCCGTTTACGCTGCCCGACGTGAAGGGCAACGACATCACACTCGACAGCCTGCTGCAGATCGGCCCGGTGTACATGGAGTGCTGGGACCTCCCCTGCGTCAACTGCATCGCCGAGCTCGATGCCCTGATGCCGATCTATGATACGCTCAAGGAGCGCGGGTTGCAGATAGTCGCGCTCTCGGTAGACAAGCCGGCCGACGAGGCCAGGGTGAAGGCGTTCGTGAAGAGCAAGAAGTGGCCCTACATCTGCCTGCTGGACGCCCAGAACGAGGTGAAGAAGGCGTACGGGATCATCATCAAGCCGACCGCCTATCTCATCAACCAGAAGGGCGAGATCGTCTACACCCACATCGGGTACAAGAAGGGCGACGAGCAGCGGATCAAGGCCGAGTTCCTCAAGTGGCTGCCGGAGGAACCGGTCGAGGAACCTGTCGAAGAGCCGGCCGAGGAGCCGGTCGAGAAACCGGACTGCAAGGATACGCAAGAAGAGTGAAGTGAGAAGTGTGAAGGTCCGGCTCGCCGGCCTCTGCCTGCTCGGCGTTCTCTTTTCCCTTTCCGGCGCCGCTGAGCTTTCCATCCAGGGTGTGAACAAGGCCGAGTTCTGGCTGTACGAGGAGGACTACGCCACCCACCTCGAGGACAAGCTCGACCTGAACCTGCGTTACGGAGACCTGCGCGGCGGACTGGGCCTGTTTCTTTACGAGCCGTCGAAGCCGTGGAACTCCGACCGCCAGCCGCTGCGCCTTCTCGACTACACGGTCGCCTACAGCCCGAAGCAGCTCGAGGTGCTGTACGGCAAGTTCTTCCAGACATTCGGCAAGGGTCTGGCCCTTCGCACCTACTCGGATGACGACTTTCGGCACTACAAGAGCCTGAACGGCCTGCGTGGGACCGCGCGGCTGCCCCGGCAGACCGAGCTGGTGCTGCTCGGTGCGCGGATGCGCGACATCTTCTTCCAGGAGAACACCTACAAGGTGATGAACGCCGATTCGGTGCACGCCGACACGACCGACCAGGTGCTGGGCGCGAACCTTTCGTCGCGGCCGTTCAGCTTCGCCGGGTTCGGCGGACGCTACGTGCGCGTGAACCGCACCCAGGACCCGACGCCGAAAGCGTTCAACGAGCTCTACGGCGGCGACATTACCGCATCGGTCGGCCCGGTCGAGGTCTATGCCGAGGTCTGCCAGCGCCTCGGCACGAAACCGTACGTCGGCGGGCGCGAGAAGGGGGTCGGCTACTACCTCACCGGCACCGTCGCGGTCGGCAGTTACTCACTGCTCGGCGAGTACATGAACTACGACAAGCTGGGCTTTCCGGATGTCGTACTGGCCGGCAGGAAGACCTACCGCTACACCGACCCGCCCACGCCCATCAAGTCCGGCGTCGCTATCAACCGGGGCGTGGATGAGCGTGGGTTCGGGGTGACCGCGTCGGGGACGCCGACCGCGCCGCTCTACGTCGAGGCGAGCCTGGGCAACCTTGCCGCGCCGCACGACACCACCAAGGGCGTGCTCGAAGGCGAGGGCAAGATACGCTATTCGGTCGGCACCGACTGGACCTTCGAGGCGAAGTTCAACCATATGGTGCAGGAGAACATCGAGCTGCACGTAGCCAGCCGCACGACCGACAAGCCGGCATTCCATGCCAACTACCTGCTTGGCCAGCACACCTTCGCGTTCGAGGCCGAGTACGACTTCGTCACGGAGGATACCGGCAACATCGTCGAGCCGTGGAAGTACCACGAGGCGGCGTTCGTCCTGAGCTACGGGTACGGTTCGGCGTGGCTGTTCACGGTCGGCTGGCAGTACGTGGATATGAAGCTCGACCGACGGTACAACGGCGAAACGTCCTGGCCCGTGTTCGAGACGGTCTGGTCGATAACCAACCGGAACATGCTGCGCGTGCGGGTTGGCGCGGAGCGCGGCGGCTACACCTGCTCGGGCGGCGTCTGCCGCGAAGAGGCGCCGTTCAACGGCATCAAGGCACAGCTTATCAGTACGTTTTAGATGAAGCGGCGCGTCGCGTTCATGTTGCTCGCGGTCATCGGGGTTGTCGCGGTCGTGCTGGGCATCAGGGCCGGCGACCCAGAGACGATACACCGCTTCGCGGCCCAGATATGACTATCCTGCATGGGGCTCGTGTAGCCCCGTAGCAGCCCCGCACCCCATGCCAAGGAACCAGCCAGAAATCAGCACCCGGACTCGCGTCGCAGTGTTCGTCATCATCGCCGGGGCCTCGGCGCTTGTCACCCTGCTGCTCAAGTTCCTCTCCGGGTTCGACTGGGGCGTGCTCTACTACGGGCTCGCCTCGATGCTGGGGCTCGGGCTGTTCCTCGCCCTTTTCCTCGGGCGGCCGACAGTTGCCAACCGCTGGCTTTCATTCATCGTCATCTCCCTGACCGGCGCAATCGCCGCCGCTTTCCTCGGCATCGGCCAGGGGATTCCGCTCGGTCGCGTCCTGCTCTTCGGCTGGGTGCCGTTTACGCTTATCATGCTCGGCGCGGTGGTGTTCGTGCGGCGCCGGGTCGCGCCGCACCGGGTGGTCCAGATTACGTCGGCGGTGCTGCTCAACGCCTACATCGCCGCTTACCTGCAGAACAAGATACTCTACCAGGGAATTCTCAAATATTTGCCCCAGCCGATTCTCAACTGCTACGGCGGGCCGCTCGCGGTATTCGCCTGCCCCATCGGCTCGACCCAGCAGATGGTCGCGATGAAGCTGCTGCCATGGCTGCCGCTGGGCGTCTTCATCATCGTCGGCGCGTTTGTCGGCCGGGCGGCGTGCGGGTGGATATGTCCGTTCGGATTGTGGCAGGACCTGCTCTACAAGATCAAGGTCGGCGCGCGGGCCAAGGGTAAGCGTTGGGTGTCGTTCGCGGCAATCGCCCTCGTCACCGTCCTCATCGGCGCCGCGCTGGTCTGGTTCCTCAAGCTGCCGCCGCTGCCGGTATTCCTGTACGCGTGGGTGCCGTTCAACCTGCTCGTATTGGCCGTGGCAATCCGCGGAAAGCTCGACCTACCAGGTCGGATGTGGCTCGGCGGCTTCCTCGTCGCAGTCGGGCTCGCGGCCGTGGTTTGGTTCAAGTTCGAGATTGGCTTCGCCGTCGCGTTCGGGTTCATCGGCCTGGTCCTGCTCGGGCTCACCGGCCGCTGGTTCGCCGCGGCGTTCGCCGTGGTCGCCGGGTTCCTGCTCGGCTGGCTCGGCAACCCGGCGTTCCACGTCGGCCCGCTGTCCGGGCTGCCACTCGGGCTGGCGCTGGCGGTCGCGGGGTTCGGTCTCGTGGCGATTCTGGACATCGTCATCAAGCTGTCGTTGCCGTCCAACTTCCTGAAGTTCGGCATACTGCTGCTCGTCGTCGGGCTGGCCTCCTATTTCACCGCCGAGCCGTGGTTCTGCAAGCTCTGCCCTGCGGGCACGCTCGGCGCCGGCATCCCGCTCGTGCTTTGGGACCCGGTCCACGCCTTGCGCAACCTCGTCGGCTGGCTCTACTGGGTGAAAATCGGCATCCTGCTTGCCTTCATCGTCGCCGCCATCGCCATCAAGCGTCCGTTCTGCCGCGTGATTTGCCCCATCGGCGCCGTCTACTCGGTGTTCAACAAGGGCAGCTTGCTGCACATGAGACACGAGGCCCATAGTTGTACCGAGTGTTCGCTCTGCCGCAAAGCCTGCCCGATGGACCTTGTGCCGCACACTGGCCAGAACCAGCTTGAGTGCATCCGTTGCTTCGAGTGCGTCTGGAACTGCCCCGAGTCCGGTCTGAAAATCAAGGTCTAGCGACAGACCGCACACCGTTCACCGTATGCCGTGCACCGTATTCCGTCATTCTGACTTCCGCAATCCAGCATCTGACATCTCGCTTGGCCGCGGCGGCCCCTGTCCGACAGCGCGTCCGTGTCTTCTTCTTTTCTTTATGCCTTCGCGTCTTTGTGGTAGAATTCCTGCCCGATGAGAAAGCCTGACTGGTTGCGGACGACCGTGCCGTCGGGCGCAGGGTTTGAGGCGACCAACGAGCGGCTGCGTGCGTACGGCATCAACACCGTGTGCAGCTCCGCCCGGTGCCCCAACCTCGCCGAATGCTGGAGTCGCGGCACCACGACGTTCATGATTCTCGGCGACACCTGCACGCGCCATTGCCGGTTCTGCGCGGTAAAGACCGGCAACCCGCAGGGCGTGGTGGACGAGACGGAGCCGCAGCGCGTCGCCCGCGCGGCCGCGGAACTTGGCCTCTTCTACGTCGTCCTGACGTCGGTCGACCGCGACGACTTGCCGGACCTCGGGGCAGGGGTATTCGCGCGGACGGTGAGCGAAGTCAGAAGTCAGAGTGCAGAAGGCAGAGTGCAGAACGGCCAGGGCGGAAGCTCAGGCCGGTCGCCGGTCGCCGGTCACCGGTCGTCGATTCCTCTGGTCGAGGTTCTGACTCCCGACTTCGGCGGCAGGGAAGAGTTGATACGGCAGGTGGTCGATGCCGGGCCGGACGTGTTCGGCCACAACCTTGAGACGGTCGAGCGGCTGACGCCGAAGGTGCGCGACCCGCGGGCGTCCTATCGCCGGTCGCTCGACGTGCTCGCCACGGTCAGGCGCATCGCCCCGAAGCTGACGACCAAGAGCGGACTGATGGTCGGATTGGGCGAGACCGATGACGAACTGCGGCAGTCGCTGCGTGACCTGCGCTCGGTCGGGTGCGACATCGTCACGGTCGGGCAGTACCTTCAGCCCGCGCTCCGGTGCCTGCCGGTCGAGCGCTACGTGACACCCGAGGAGTTCGTCGCGCTGGAGAATGACGCGCTCGCAATGGGTTTCAAGGGCGCGCTCTGCGGCCCGCTCGTGCGCAGTTCATTCCGCGCGGAAGAAGTGGCGGCGGCTTCAGGGACAGAGAGACCAAGCGGGACAGGAAGCGAGTGAGTAGTCCGACGCAGGACGAATCCGCCACTCGACCCCTGGATTCCTTGACCCATCGACCCCTAGCTGCTTCGGAAGTCAGCCGCGGCCTGCGTTCGAGAGGCCAGCCCTGATTTGACTCGCCCGCGACCACCCAGGGCAAGCTGGTAGTCACCGACTGATTCTGTACTAACAGAGAAGCGGGGCGGAAATCCGCCCCGCTTTCGTTTGTCTCAAGTCGGCGGATGCTGGAGCCGAAGCAATGCGACCGGCAGGGACTTCCGGCCGTCCGGACCCTTGTGTCTTGGTGTCCCTTCGACTCCGCTCAGGGCATGCTTTGTGGTGAGACTCCGGCTGCTAGTGGTGGAAGAGCCGGAGGCCGGTGAAGACCATGACCATGCCGTACTCGTCCGCGGCGCGGATGATGCCGTCGTCGCGGTTCGAGCCGCCGGTCTGGACCACGTAGCGCACGCCGGAGCGGGCCGCGCGGTCGATGTTGTCGCGGAACGGGATGAATGCGTCAGAGCTGAGGGCCACGCCGTTGAAGCGGGCGAGCCACGCCTGCTTCTCCTCGCGGGAGAACGGCTCCGGCACGGTGTTGAAGTGAAGCCGCCAGGCCCGCAGCTCGGCCTCGGTCGCGTCCTCTTCAAGGAAGAGGTCAATCGCGTTGGACTTCTCGGTGCGGGTCGTGCCCTTCTTGAAGTCGAGGCCGCGCACCTTGGGATGGAGCCGTAGCAGCCACTTGTCGGCCTTGGCGCAGGCGATGCGCGTGCAGGCGATGCGCGACTGCTGGCCCGCGCCCATGCCGATGACCTGGCCGTCATACGCGAGGCAGACCGAGTTGGACTGGGTGTACTTCAGGGCGAGCGTGGCGACGAGCATGTCGGTGCGGGCGTCGTCCGGAATCTGCTTCTTGACAGTGACGACCTTGTCGAGCAGGGCGGGCGTGATGCGGGTGTTGTTGCGGGCCTGCTCCAGCGTGACGCCGAAGACCTGCCGGGTTTCAGTCTCGGGCGGCCGGAAAGACGGGTCCATCTCGAGCACCGGGTATGTACCGTTCTTCTTCGCCTTGAGCAGCTCGAACGCGGCCGGCTCGAACCCGGGCGCGATGCAGCCGTCCGATACCTCGCGGCTGATAATCTGCGCGGTCAGCTCGTCAACCTTGTCGCTCAAGGCAATCCAGTCGCCGAACGACGCGAGCCGGTCCGCGCCCCGCGCCCGCACGTAGGCAATCGCGAGCGGTGAGAGGTCGGCGTGGGTCACGAAGTACGACTGGGCGAGGTCAGGGGAGAGTGGATGGCCGGTGGCGGCGCCGGCCGGAGAGGTGTGCTTGAACGAGGCGGCCGAGGGCAGGCCGGTCAGTTCCTTCAGCTCCTTGACCAGTTGCCACGAATTGAGCGCGTCGAGCAGGTTGATGTACCCGGGCGCGCCGGACAGGACCTTGAACGGCAGATTGCCCCCGGCGACAAAGGCGCGGGCCGGAGATTGGTGCGGGTTGACGCCGTAGCGGAGCTTTGTCTCGTCCATTCGGTTTCAAGTTAGCACCGCCGAGCGGAAAGTCAAGCACAGGCAGAACCGGCAGCGACAGGGCTATCTACAGATTACGCAGATTACACAGATTGGTGATTCAGACAAAGTACGCGCCTCACTGGTCACTCGCGTCGCTGCCGCGTCGCGGACTGCTTGACCTGCGACTGCCACGAAGTAAAATCGCGCGATGCGACGGAAGAC
>CAYOCZ010000103.1:0-9881 GCA_964402475.1 uncultured bacterium
TTGAAGATGAAGTCGTAGTCAAAGCACTTGTGGTCGGTGAGTATCACGACGCAGTCGGCCCGCTTGAGCGCCTGAGCGGTGAGCGGCACCGACTTGTACCGGCGTCCGTTGATCGGGATTTCCGGTACCCACGGGTCATGGTAGTCGATCTTCTTCACCTTGCCCTGAGTCAGTTCCATTACTTTGATGGCCGGAGAGTGGCGCGTGTCTTCGACGTTGCCCTTGAACGCGGCGCCGAGGATCAGCAGCCGCGCCTTGGATGCGGCTGCGCCGTTCAGGCCCAGCACCTCGGTGATGCGGTCAACGACGTAGAACGGCATTGACTCGTTGGTCTCGGCCGCGAGTTCGATGAAGTTGGAGTGGAAATCATACTCCCGGGCCTTCCAAGCGAGGTAATAGGGGTCAATCAGGATGCAGTGGCCGCCGATGCCGGGACCGGGAAAGAACGGCATGTAGCCGAACGGCTTGGACGACGCCGCGTTGATGACTTCCCAGATGTCGATGTTGCCCATTCGCTCGCACATCTTCGCCATCTCGTTGACGAGGGCGATGTTGACGCTGCGGAAGATGTTCTCAAGCAGCTTGGACATCTCGGCCGCGCGGGGCGAGGAGACGCGGACGACCTTTGCGACGAACGCGGAGTAGAAGGCGACGCTCAGGTCGGTGCATGCCTCTGTGACGCCGCCGACCACAACCGGCGTGGTCTTGGTGTTGAACCTGTGGTTGCCCGGGTCGATGCGTTCGGGCACGAACGAGAGGAAGTAGTCGCGGCCGACCTTGCGGCCGGCGCAATCCAGGATCGGCTGCAGGACTTTCTCTGTGGTCTCGGGGTAGGTTGTTGAGCGGAGGATGATGAGTTGACCCGGCTTGAAGTACTTCGCGACCTGGCGGCCCGAATCCTCGATGTAGGAGACATCGGGGTCCTTGCTCGCGGTAAAGGGGGTCGGCACGCAGATATTGACGATGTCGCACGAGGCGAGCACTCTGAAGTCGGCAGTGGCGGTGAACTTCCCGCTCCGGGTGACCTCGCTCAAGTCCGAATCCTTGACGTCGCTGATGAAGCTCTTGCCCTTCCGGACCGCGGCCACCTTGGTCTTGTCGACATCGATGCCCACGGTCGTGAACCCGGCGCGGGCGATTTCGATGCTGAGCGGCAGGCCGACATAGCCGATGCCGATGACCGCGACCTTTGCTTTTCGGTCATGAATCTTCTTTGCCAGGTCCATGCTGTCTCCTCTCATAGAATGGTGTTACCAGGCCGTCCGGTCGAGGGTGCGGTATTGCACGGCCTCGGTTATGTGGGTCGGCTGGATGCTTTCCTTGTCTTCCAGGTCGGCGATGGTCCTTGCGACTTTGAGCACGCGATGGTAGGCGCGGGCGGAAAGCCCGAGCCGGTCAATCGCAGCGCGCAGGATTTCATCGCTCTGCGTCGATACCGGGCAGAACCGGCGGATGAGCTGCGGTCCCATCTGGGCGTTCGAGTAGACGGGGTGGCGCGAGCTCGTTGCGGCAAACCGGGCGAGCTGAGTTCGACGTGCCCGGTCGACCCGTTCGGCAACCGCGCCCGAGCTCTCGCCTGCCCGTTTGGTCGAGATGTCGTCGTACTTCAGGGCCGGAACCTCAATGTGGATGTCAATCCGGTCGAGCAGGGGGCCGGAGATCTTGCTCCGGTAGTGGCGAATCTTCTGCGGCGAGCAGGCGCAGGCGTGACGCGGGTCGCCGGCAAACCCGCACGGGCACGGGTTCATGGCGCAGACGAGCATGAACCGGGCCGGGAAGGTGAAGGTCGAGCGGGCCCGGCCGATGGTGACCTCGCCGTCTTCGAGCGGCTGGCGCAGGGACTCGAGCACGTCGCGCCTGAATTCGGGCAGCTCGTCGAGGAAGAGGACGCCGTTGTGGGCGAGCGACGCTTCGCCGGGACGGGGCACGGAGCCGCCGCCGACGGCGCCGGATTCCGAGACGTTGTGGTGCGGGGAGCGGAACGGCCGGGTCGCAACGAGAGGCCGGTCTGGGGAGAGCGCGCCGACCACGCTGTGGATTCGCGTCGCTTCCAGCGCCTCGGCCAGGGTCATCGGCGGCAGGATGGTAGGCAGGCGCCGGGCAAGCATGGTCTTGCCCGAGCCGGGCGGCCCGATCATCAGCGCGTTGTGGCCGCCGGCCGCGGCAATCTCGAGCGCGCGCTTGGCGTGCTCGTGGCCGTGGACTTCGGCCAGGTCAACCGCCTGGACCGCGGCCCGGGCGAACAGCGTGACGACGTCGGTGTGCGTCGGCTCGATGCGGACCACGCCGTTGACGAAGTTGACGGCATCAATCAGTGAGCCGACCGCGTAGACCTTCAGGCCCTCGACCATCGCGGCCTCGGTTGCGTTCTGCGTCGGCACCCCGAGTCCGCGCAGCCCGGCCAGTTTCGCCGCGACCGCCATCGAGACAGCGCCCTTGATGGGCCGGACCGAGCCGTCGAGCGAGAGTTCGCCGAGGAAGGCAAGGTCACGGAGCGTTCCCGGCTGGATGGCTCCGCCGGCAGCGAGGATGCCGACCGCCATCGGCAGGTCGAAAGCCGCGCCCTCTTTTTTGACATCGGCCGGCGCGAGATTGACGGTAATCTTGCGGTTGGGGAACGTGAAACCGGAATTCTTGATTGCGGCCTGGACCCGGTGTTGCGATTCCTTGACTGCGGCGTCGGGCAGGCCGACGATGTTGAATGCCGACAGGCCGTGGGTGATGTCGGTTTCAACGGTCACGATGTAGCCGTCGACACCGTACACGGAAGCCGACAGCACGCGCGACAGCACTAGAAGGCCCCGACGATATGCTCGAACTCGGGACGCCGCCCACTGAGCGTGACGCCGAGCACGTCGAACCGGACGTCCGAGGCCTCGAGGCGGTGTGCTACCAGGTATTCCTCAACCAGCCGGCGCAGCTTCGCCTGCTTGCGCTGCGTCACCGACTCATCCGGCCGCGCGAAGTCAGCGCTGGCGCGGGTCTTCACCTCGACAAAGACGATGGAGTCGTGGTCCCGGCAGACCAGGTCGATCTCACCGAGCTTGGTTCGGTAGTTGCGTTCGAGGACCTCCCAGCCCAGGTTCCGGAGATGGGAGGCGGCAAGGTCCTCTCCCTTCCGGCCCAGCGGTTTTGGTTTCACTGCAAAGGGGCGATGACAGCGCGCACCGGGGCGAAGGTGCGGCGGTGGATGGGGGAGGCGCCGAGTTCCTTCAGGGCGCGCAGGTGCGCCGCAGTGCCGTAGCCTTTGTGCTGGTCAAGGCCGTAGCCGGGGTAGCGTCCGGACAAGCGGGTCATCAGCCGGTCGCGCCAGACTTTGGCGATGATTGAGGCGCAGGCGATCGACAGGCTCTTGGTATCGCCGGCGATGATGCCCTGGCAGGGAAGACCGATACCGGGTATCGCCCAGCCGTCGGCCAGCACGAGCTCGGGTCGGATTCGCAGCCGCCGTACCGCCTGCCGCATCGCGTGGAAGGCGGCGTTGGCGATGTTGTGTTCTTCGATGAAGCGCAGGCCGGCCGAGGAGACGGTCCAGGCCAGGCTCCGGCGTTTTATCTCAGGTTCGAGCCGTTCGCGGCGGAGCGGCGTCAGTTTCTTGGAGTCGTCGACACCGTCGATTTCGGCGTGCGGCGGGAGGATGACGGCCGCGGCGACCACCGGGCCGGCCAGCGCCCCCCTTCCCACCTCGTCCACGCCGCAGAAGAGGGTGTTACTCTGCCACAGTTCTAGGTCGAGGTCGTGCCTCACTCCGCTCCTCGTGGAGCACCGCCGCGCGGCCGGTACGGTCGCGCAAGTAGTAGAGCTTGGCCCGGCGAACTCGGCCGTGTCGTTTCACTTCGACCTTGGCGATGGCGGGCGTGGCGTACGGGAAGATGCGCTCGATGCCGTAGCCGCGGCTCACCTTGCGCACGGTGAAACTTCGGTTCGGGCCGGCGCCGCGAATCTGGATGATGGTCCCTTGGAAGACCTGCACGCGTTCCTTGTCGCCTTCGACGATTCGCACGTGGACGGCGACCGTGTAGCCGGGCTTCAGCGGCGGAATCTCGGCCGGCTCGTGCCGGACCGGCGCGGCAGCCTTGGCTTCCTTCCGAGCTACCTTCTTAGCCATTGGTAATCTCCTTCTCCAGTTCCCGGCAGAGGGACTCGCGCTCGTGTTCGGTCAGGACTTCATTGCGCAGGAGTTCGGGCCGGCGCTGGGCGGTTGTTTTCAGAGCCTGTTCCCGGCGCCAGCGGGCGACCGAGGCGTGGTCGCCGGACACCAGTACTTCCGGGACTTCGTGGCCGCGAAACTCTCGCGGCCGGGTGTAGTAGGGTGCGTCGAGGATGCCGGCCGAGAACGAATCGGTCGCCACCGAATCCTCGTCGCCGACCGCGCCGGGCAGGAGCCGGGCGACGGCCTCGATGATGACGACGGCCGCGGCCTCGCCGCCGGCCAGCACATAGTCGCCGACCGAGACTTCGCGGTCGGCCAGCACACGCACGCGCTCGTCAACGCCTTTGTAGCGACCGCAGACGAGCACCAGGTGTTCGGCGCGGCTGAACTCCTCGGCTACCGCCTGGGAGAAGCGCTCGCCCTGCGGAGAGAGCAGCACGACCAGGCTTTCGGGTCGGCGCAAGCTGTCGATTGCGGCGGAGAGGGGCTCGGGCTTCATCAGCATCCCGGCGCCGCCGCCGAACGGGTAGTCGTCGACGGTGCGGTGGGCGTCGGTTGTGAAGTCCCGGGGGTTTGTGAAACTGAGCTCGAGCTTGCCGTCAGCGCGTACCACGCGCGTCGGGCCGCAGTCGAACGGACCGCGGAAGTAGTCGGGAAACAGCGTGATGACGGCTGCGTGCATCGGTCGGAATGACGGTCGGGTCCGCGGGCGGTTTAGCCGATGACGTCAACCGTGGCGTGCTTGTCGAGCTTGCGGGCCGCCGCTCTGACAATCGCCCGGATTGCGTCTATGGTGTTGCCCTGCCGGCCGATGACCTTGCCCTGGTCGCCCGGCATGACCTTGACTTCGTAGGTGAGCGTCCGCTCGCCGGCGAGTTCGGTGACCTTGATTTCGTCCGGGTGGTCAACGAGTGCCCTCACGATGTGCTCGATCATTTCTTTCATGGCTTACTCCTTCGGTGTGTCTGTCGATGTCGCGTTCTCCGGGGCGGATACGGGCTCGGTGGAAACGGGGTCGGTGGATACGGGTGCTGCCGTCGCGCTTTCGCCGTTCGCGGGCTCGGCCGCCGGCGCGTGCTGCCGGACGTAGCGGCTCAAGAGCCTGCCGACCGTGTCCGAAGTCTGGGCGCCTTTTGAGACCCAGTGCTCGATGCGCTCGGTCTTCATCTCCAGCAGCTTCGTTCGCGGGTCATAGTGGCCGACCGACTCCAGGTATTCGCCGTCGCGCGCCTTGCGTGAGTCGATGACGACAGCCCGGTAGGTAGGCCGGTTTCGAAGTCCCATACGCCTTAGTCGAATTTTAAGCAAAGTTTACTCCTTATCTGGAGTCAAACGATAGCGAAAACGCCCGGGTTGTCAATGAATTCGCCTCCCCGAGCCATGTTGACTTGCCATACTCGAGGGCTACAATTGAACCAGAGACGGCGCGTCCTTTGAGTGAAAGACGGGCCGGGTTTCGGTCCCGGTCCATTAACGACCCAGGCAGGTGCCACAGGAGGTCTTTCGTGAGAAGAGTAGTAGTTGCGTTGGTGCTGGTGCTGGCCGGAATGAGCTTCGGGGTCATCAGCCCGAGCCTTCAGGAGCACCTGACCACGGCGCAGGCAGACCAGAAGCTGCCGGTGCATATAGTCCTGAAGGAGCAGTTCGACAAGCAACTGCTCAACAGCCTGGTTGACGGTATGCCGAAGGTCCAGCGCCGGGTAGAAGTGGCGCGGATACTGAAGGAGTTCTCGGCCGAGCAGCAGGCCGGGGTGCTGGTGTACCTTGGGACCACCGACGCGGAGAACGTCCAGTCGTTCTGGGTCGTGAACGCGGTGTACTGCGAGGCGGCGCCGGTGGTAATCGAGCAACTCTCAGAGCGGCCGGAGGTGAACTACGTCAACTATGACCGGGTGTATTGTCCGGACCTGCTCGAGCCGGAGCAGCAGAGTGACGCGACCGACGAGATTGCGTGGGGTGTGGACAAGATAGACGCCCCGGCAGTCTGGGCGCTCGGGTACACCGGCCAAAACGTCGTCTGCGGCCACATCGACTCGGGCTGCAAGTACGACCACCCGGATCTGGCCGACCACATGTGGACTGACCCGAACTACCCGCATCACGGGTGGAACTTCGAGAGCAACAACAACGACCCGATGGACGCACAGGGGCACGGCACGCACACGGCCGGGACGGTTGCCGGCGACGGTACCGGCGGCACCCAGACCGGTGTTGCCCCGGACGCGCAGATGATGATCTGCAAGGTGAGTACTCAGATCGACACGGTAGCGGAGAGCCAGACCTGGGCCGCGATGGAGTTCGTGGTCTCGCCCCCGCTGTCGCCGTCGAATGGCGCTGACCTCTACACGATGTCCCTGGGCTGGCGGATCTCATGGGGTCCGCGTCAGGCGACGTGGCGCACGACGGCGGACAACGTGAACGCGGCGGGTCTGTCGCAGATTGTGGCCGCAGGCAACGAGCGCTTCACTTCACCGCCGAACTCATGCCGTTGTCCGGGCAACGTTCCGCCGCCGTGGTGGAATCCCGAGAACACGGGCGTGGGCACCCTGTCGGGCATCGTGTCAATCGGTGCGACCGATGCGAGTGACACCATTGCGAACTTCTCCAGTCGCGGTCCGGTGACCTGGTCGAGTGTCTCGCCGTTCAACGACTACCCGCACCCGCCGGGCCTGACCCGACCGGACGTGTCGGCGCCCGGCGTCAGCATTAAGTCATGCTCGCGCACCGGTGGTTATACCAACATGGACGGTACCTCAATGGCGTGTCCGCACGTCGCGGGCACGGTCTGCCTGATGCTGTCCAAGAACCCGGAACTCACGCCGGCGGAAATCGACTCGATTCTCGAGGTGACCGCGGTCGACCGCGGCCCCGCGGGCAAGGACAACGATTTCGGCGCGGGTCGGATAGACGCGCTCGCGGCGGTGAACTACGTGTCCCTGCCCACCGGGCCGGTGCTCAAGCTGACGTCGACCCAGGTGATTGACTCGACCGGCAACAACAATGGAACCTTGGACCCGGGCGAGACCGCCAAGCTTCTCGTCACGCTGCGCAATTCCGGCGGGGCAGCCTGCAACAACGTGACCGGCAAGTTCCGCACCTACGATTCGCGGCTGACCGTGACCGACTCGACCGGCGCGTGGCCGAGCATCCCGCCCGGCGGTTCGAGGACCAACACGGCTGACCCGTTCACGCTCCATGCCGACGCTGCGATCGTGCCGGGTACCGAGTTCACTTGCTCGCTGTTCGTCAGCGGCGACAGCGCGGCCCTCTACACCAAGAAGGTGGAGGTGCTGGTTGTCGTCGGCATGCAGCCGGGCACAATCATCTGGGGTCCCAAGACCTGCGATAGTATGCCCACGTCTGCCGGCCTGTACGGCGTGGCGTACAACACCAGCGAAAATGTCATCTACTGCACCAACTTCCTCCAATCGACCATCTACAAGTACACCTCGGACAGCATGCTGACGCCGCTGGGCACGATTCCTGCGCCGCAGGACTCCTGTACCGACATCGACTACAGTGCATATGCCGGCGCATTCTGGGTGGTCTGCAACCCGCAGAAGGACATGTACCGGATCAGCACGAGCGGTGCGGTTCTCAACCAGTTCAACCTGCTGATAGCCTACCCGATCGGGGCGGTCGAGGATGAGGCCGTACACACTCTCTACCTGTCGGACCGTCGGTTGTCTTCCAGCTCGCCGCAGATGATCTACCTCAACGACACGCTGGGCTACCCGCGGGGTTCCATCACCCATCCGCTCGTCGGGCCGTACGGCACGCGCTGCCTTGCGCTCGACGGTCGCGCGTCGACCAACCCGCCATCGCTGCTGAACACATGGGCCTGGTACAATGCGTCCGGCGGCTTGATTGATAGTTGCGGCATGTACGAACTCGACCGCATCGGGCACACGGTGCTCAACGGGTACGTTTTCCCGACCAAGACCTGGGACGTCCGTGGCATCGAGTACGACCCGCGCGACGGCTCGTACTGGATCACCATCACGAAGGGCGGCGCAACCAACAACATGATTATGAAGGTCGCGGGCTTCAACTACGGAAAGGTCGGCGTCGAAGAACCGTCACCCCGGTTGCCGGGCGCTGCCGGCCGGCTCGCGGTTCTCGCCCAGCCCAATCCGTTTACGGGCAGGACGAACCTCGCGGTGCAGCTACCCGCAGCCGGCAACATCGACCTGCGAGTCTACGACAACAGCGGGCGGGTCGTAAGGACGCTTGCTCGAGGTTCCGCCGTCGCGTCACGCTCGCTCTTCACATGGGACGGCAGAAGCGACGATGGCAAGGTCGTTGCACCGGGCGTCTACTTCTATCGTGTGCAGAGCGCGGCCGCGCAAGCTTGGGGCAAGGTCATCCTGTCCCACTAGGCCATAGCTCAATCCGTAATGGAGCGGCGCCTCGGCGCCGCTCCGCTTTTCTGCGGACCGGTTGCCGAGAGCAGCAAAGCTGCTTGACCTGTGAACGTGAGAGAGTAGGATTCTGCGCAATGAGGCGTGAGTTCATTATCTGCGACGTGTTTGCGCGCAAGCGGTTTGAAGGTAACCAGCTCGCCGTGTTCTCGGATGGGGCAGGGCTGTCGGACGAGGAGATGCAGTCGCTGGCGAGGGAGATTCACTTCAGCGAGACGACGTTCATCCGGTCGGGCAGACCCAACGAGCGTGGGTGGCCGGTGCGCATCTTCACGCCGGCCCGCGAGGTTCCGTTTGCCGGACACCCGACTCTCGGAACGGCGTTCGTAATATGGGACCGTTTCCTCGGGCGCAAGGCGGACGAGGTCAAACTGGACCTGAAGGCCGGCGTCGTGCCGGTGGCGGTGGAGGAAGAGGGAGAACGACTGGTGATGACCCAGCTTCCCCCGGTATTCGGCGCGGCGGTCGAGCCGACAGCAGCAGCCCGGACGCTGAGTCTGGCGCTGGCCGACATCGAGAGCCGCTTTCCGGTCCAGGAAGTCTCAACCGGGCTTCCTTTCCTCATCGTCCCGGTCAAGACCCTGGCTGCTATGCAGGGTATCAAGGTGAACCTGGCCGAGTACTACCGGCTGACCGACCGGCTTGAGGCCAAAGCGGTACTGGCGTTCTCACCAGAGACTCTCGACCCGCAATGCCGTCTCCACGTGCGTGTGTTCTGTGACTACTACGACGTCCCCGAGGACCCGGCGACCGGCAGCGCGAACGGCTGCCTGTGCGCGTGGCTGGTCAGGCACCGGTACCTGGGCACGGGCGAGTTCGCCATTCAGACCGAGCAGGGAGTGGAGATGAAACGGCCGTCGCTTCTCTATCTGCAGGGAGGGAAGAGGGACGGCGGCGTTCTGGTACGGGTCGGCGGCCGAGTGGAAGCGGCGGGCCGGGGAGAGTTCGAACTCTAGGCCGGCTTTTGTTGCTTGACTGGCGCACGCTGGCCATTAGAATCTGACAAGGCTGAAAACCAGCCGGATTTGTCCGGTTGAGCGCAACAGTGTTGCGAAACCCACAAGGAGGAACTGAATGCGCAGTATCGTGAGTCTGATGCTGCTGGTACCGGCGTTCGTGTTCGCCGTCTCCATGCAGCCCATGACCGCACTTCCCGTTGAAGGGGAAGTACTTCCGTCGAGCCCGCAGACTGGTTCGAGCCCGAGCTACGAGGCCCGGTTTACCATCGGCACCGTTGACACCGTAGGTGGCACGACCTATGACTGGGGCGCGAACGGCCCGGCGCTGAGAATGCTGACGCAGACCCC
>CAYOCZ010000104.1:0-9771 GCA_964402475.1 uncultured bacterium
CGCGGCCTGGTCCAGCGACGCGTTGCCGGAAGACTTGAGGATACGCGCATCGGCGACCAAGCCGTTGGTGTCGACCAGCGCCTCGACCACGGCCTGGCCCTCGATTCCTGCGGTCCGGGCCATATTCGGGTATGCCGGCACCGGTATATCTATCGGTTTCGGCTTCACTTCGACCTTCCAGAACGGAACGACCGGGATGTCGGTCTCCTCGATTCGCTTCACCACCTCGATGACGTTCGTCGGGTCGATCGTCGACGCCGTGACTTCGGCCTCGCTCGCGGCGGCAACCGGCACGACTGCCGGCTTGACCGGCTCCGGCGGCTTGGCCAGTTCTTCAAGAGTCGGTGGCAGCGACTCCATTATCGTCTCGACCGACCGCCTCAGCTTGTAAGCCTCCACGACGAATTCCTTGGGAAGAATCAGGAATGCCAGTGTGGTGAACACCAACGCGACGACCGTGGACACGCGCAGCGCGAGCCCATAGTAACGGTCTTCCCACTCCAGCGCCGCGATACTGCTACTGGTACTCGTTGCCATGGCGTTATCCTCCGCCCCCCATCTCGTAGTTCGTGGCAAACGTGACCTTCAGGGCGCGGGCCGCCTTCAGCGCCTCCAGCACGTCGGTGACGAAGCCGTAGGGTACGTCCTTATCCGCCTGCAGCACGACGACGAGGTCTGGGTTCTCGATGACCTTCTCGACCAGGATCGGGGTCACCGTTGGTACCGCGACCAGGTTGTCGTTGACCGAGATCCTGCCGGCCTTGTCGATCCAGAGATTCTGGACGTTGCGCTTCTTCAGTATCCGCTCAGTGGACATCGCGTTGGGCAGGACTACCTTCAGCCCCTGAGCCGCCCGGAACGTGGTACCGACGAGGAAGAAGATTATCAGCAGGAACGCGATGTCGCCGGTTGACGCGGTCGGAATCTCGAACTGCGACGGCCGTCTTGCCGCGATCCTGCTCACGGTCCGCCCCCTTCTTCAAGCTGCGGAACGTGCACCAGGCTCACGCGTGCGGCCTTCGCGAGCTTGAGCTGATCGAAAACGTCAACCATCACTCGGTAAGGAGCGCGCCTGCTCACGCGGAACGAGATCACCAGGTCCTTGTTGGCGGCGAGCCGACCGACCAACAACTCGCGAAGCTGCGGGATGCTGACGAGCTCGGCCTTTTCGGGTTCGCTGGCAAGGCTGACTTGAACCTGCCCTTGCGGGTCGACGTCCACGTTAAGAAGGTTCTCCGGTGGGATCTTAACCGCTGATTCCTCACCGGGGGGAGTGGGCTCGGGCAGCACGATCTTCAGCCCCTTCTCCTTGGCGAACATGCTCGTGGACATGAAGAATATCAGTATGAGGAAGGCGATGTCACCGGTCGAGGCGGTGGGGATACGGGCATTCGAACTCCCGCCGCGCCTGCCCCTCAGACTGACAGCCATTTACTTCTCCTGTCCGCACATGCCCTTGGCGACCAGGAAGTCGAGCAGCTCGCTCGAGGCAGTTTCCATGTCGCGCAGGTAGCCATTCACGCGTCCCTGAAACAGGATGTGCACGATTGCCAGCGGCGCCGCGACCATCAGGCCCCACTTGGTTGTGGTGAGCGCCTCGGCGATACCTGATGCCACCACCGTTGCCTCAACTTCACCGACCGCCGCCACGGCCTTGAAGGCGCCAATCATGCCGGTTACGGTTCCGAGAAATCCAAAAAACGGCGCCACAGTGGTGAGGCCGGCGATGAGCGCCATGCCCCGGTCGAGGAACGCGAGCTCGGTTGCGCCTGACCTGACGATGGCATCCTCCATGGAGGTCTTGCCTTGCTCGGCCTTGCCGAGAGCCGCGGCCAGCACGCGGGCAGCCGGGCTCTTGGTGCTGTTGCACAGGTCGATACCGGCTTTGACACCGCTCTTGCCGATGGTGTCCATCAACTCCTGGCCGAACTTCTTCACATTGAGACGTAGACGTATCGTCAACGTGAACGCCCGCTCGATTGTCAACGCGATGCCGGCTACCGCGCAGGCGAGCAGGAACCACATCATGCCGCCGCCGTCCTTGAATTCCTGAATCACTCACAGCCTCCTATGGGTTAGCATCTGACACCAGGACCTGAACTAGTCTCGTCAATCGCCGCCTCTCGTCAAGCGACTACGACGTCACCCGCGAGCCCGCGGGTACCACCCAAATCATAACCGCAAAAATCCGGCTGGCAAGTCCCGCCGTAGCCGCCGGACCGGGCCTGATCTCACACCACTCCTCCCACTTACCATATGCCGAAGCATTGGATTCCACAGGTGAGTTCTTGCATAGCGAAGGCCGGTCATGTAAGATAGCTGGGTGACCCTGAGAGAACTGATACGGCCCCATTTGAGCCCACCGTGGCTGCACTCCCTGTCGTCAGTGAGGGAATCTGCGTAGATTCGCCCTCACTACCGTCTTTGCCCTAGCGTTGGCCATCGGCTCGGCCGCGGCGGCGCCGGCAAGAGACCTTGTCCTTGTCACCAACGCCGGCGGAGGCGACGTCCGGTCAATCGAACAGACCGGCGCGCTGGTGAACGACGTCCGCCGGGACGGCGTCATCGCAGAGGCGTCGGCAGCAGAACAGGCCAAGATCCGCGGCATGGGGTATTCGGTCACCCTACTGACCCCCAACATCACCAACGTCTACGACGCTAACTTCCGCACGCCGGCCATCGACGGGCAATATCTCACCTACGCGCAGTTCCGCGACACGATGGCGACCATCGCTGCGAACAACGCTGGCATCTGCAAGCTGGAGACGCTGGGTACGAGCTACAACGGCAACCTGCTGCTGGCAATGAAGATCTCGGCCAACCCACTCATTCACGAGAACGAGCCCGCGGTTCACTTTGAGGGTGGCATCCACGGTAATGAGAAGATCGCCTGGGCGGTCGCGTTCGAAATGCTCAAGTACCTTGTCTCGAACTACGACACCGACACGCTCGTCACCCGGTTGGTGGACACTCGCGAAATCTGGCTCCACCCGATGTACAACCCGGACGGCTACGACACCAGCCCGGCTCGCCGCTACAACGGCAACAACGTCGACCTAAACCGCAACTGGGGTTGGATGTGGGGTTGGGAGTACAACATGGGGGACGTGCCGTTCTCCGAGCCGGAGAACCGGGCTGTGCTCAACCACATCCTGCGCCACCCGTTCGTGATGTTTGTCTCGTACCATGCCGGCACCGAATTCATCTCGTATCCATGGAGTTGCGACACAGCGGAAGCGACTCCCGAGGACCAGCTCATGGACTTCCTGTCCCAGCGGTACAGCGTTCCCAACGGGTATCCCTATGGCCAGGGCTCGGTCGGCATGTACCCGATAAACGGCTCGACCAAGGACTACGACTACGGACAAGGCATGCTGGGCTGGTCAATCGAGGTCCACAATTCCAAGACGCCGCCAGCCGATTCAATTCAGCCCACGTTCAACCGCAACCGCTCGGCCATACTCGAGTTCTACCATCGCGCGGGCCAAGGCATCCACGGAGTGATAACAGACGCCTCCGACGGCCAGCCGGTCCACGCTCAAATCTGGGTCAGCCCGGCGAACTGGCCGAGCTTCAACGACGCGACCTTGGGCGACTACCACCGTTTCTATCTGCCCGGCACTTACGACGTGACGTTCCGCGCGCCCGGCTACCGCGACACGACGGTGACCGACGTGGTCGTCCCCAGCACGGGCGATTCCTCCGTCACACTGGACATGCAGCTGACGCCCGACGCTGCTTCTCCGCTCTTCGGATTTCGCGTTCTTTACTGCTACAGCGAGCCGAGCAGCTACGATGCCGACCCCAAGGCGAACACTGCGCTTGGCCCGCATGACGGCAATGCCTATCCCCTGACGACCAGCCGCCGGCTCTGCCTCGACTTGGACCGAACCGTGCACGACGTCACTGGTACCGACCTCACGGTCTACCGCCCCACGGGTTCGGGAACAGCTACGGTCAAGGGCTCAGACTCATGGCAGGGGCCTTGGACCACGATCGGCGTCGCCAACTCAGCGCAGACCGACTTCGACATCTCCTCCGTCGACCTCGACTCGGTCCGCTACATAGAACTGGCGTCCTCCGGCACCTTCAACGTCGACGCGGTCGAGGGCGCGAACGACTACGTCGGCATTTGGGACAGTCCCCGTTCGGGGACAGTCCCCTTCCCAACCATCGCCGTGCAGAGTCCTGCGCGCGGGTTGGTGCAGTTCTCGCTGAGCGGGCCACCGCCTGCTGGCACGCGGCTGTCAATCCGCGATGCCACGGGCCGTCTGGTTCATTCGGCATTGGGAATTCGGGGTTCTTCATTCCGGCTCGACCTGCGGTCGATGCCGGCCGGGGTCTACTTCGCAGCCCTCAACGCCGGCAACAGTGCGCCGGTGCGATTCGTCCTAACCAAGTAACAAAGGCAGCATATGAAGCTCAAGACACACGGCACTAGGCATTTGGCACTCAGCTTGGGGCTCTTGGCGTCCTTGGCGGTTTCCGCCCCGGCTCCGTCGGACCTGGAGTCTCACGTCTCCGAGTTCACGCTCGCCAACGGCCTGCAGGTGATTGTCTACGTGGATTCCTCCGCGCCAGTAGTCTCGACCAACGTGTACTACAAGGTAGGTTCCTACGATGAATCGCCGGGCCACACCGGCATCTCCCACATGCTCGAACACCTGACCTTCAAGCACACCGACTTCTACAAACCCGGTCAACTCGACCGTATCATCGACTCGGCCGGCGGCGTCAACAACGGCTTCACCTCGACGTACTTCACCGCCTACTACGAGGACTTCGCCAAGGACCGGTACGAACTGGCGCTGAAAATAGAGGCAGCGCGGATGGGCACGTGCGTGTTCCCGGACTCGGAGTTCGAGAGCGAACACCGGGTAGTCAGTGAGGAACGCCGGCTGCGCGACAACCGCCCGACATCAGAGCTGTGGGAGCAGTTCGGAGCGACCGCCCAACTGGTCAACCCCGAGCGCAACCCGACCATCGGCTGGCCCAGCGACGTCGCGAACTACACCGCCGGGGCCGCGCGCGACTGGTACGTGAAGCACTACAACCCGGCGAACGCCGTGCTCGTGGTGTGCGGCGACGTCCGGCCCGAGGACGTGAAGGCCAAGGTCGAGAAGCACTTCGGCAGGCTCAAGGGCACGCCGGTCGAGCGACGTGATTTCTACGACGTCGAGCCGAAGCAGAACGGCGAGCGCCGCATCACCATCCGCAGGCGCGTGCGCGTGCCCAGCCTGCTCATAGGCTACCAGGTGCCTGGCGTCCGCGACTCCTCGTGGTACGCAGGCGAGGTCGCCGGCGGCATCCTCGGCGGCGGCGAGACCTCCCGCCTGTACAAGAAGCTCGTCAAGGAGCTGGGACTTGCCACCAGCGTCTGGGGCGGCAGCGGCGTCAGCCGCGACCCCAGCTTGTTCCAAGTCGGGGCGACACCCAAGGCCGAGAGCCTGATACCACAAATCGAACAGGTCGTGCAGGCCGAACTTGACCGCGCCGGGACTGAACTCGCGTCCGACCGCGAGATGCAGCAGGTGCGCAACCAGGTGCTCGCGGCCGAGGCGTTCGGGCGCGACCGCTTGTTCGGCATGGCCTACCGGCTCGCCTCGTGGCATATTCTGCTCGGCACATGGCGCCAGGTCATCGAGTACCCGGAACACATCAACCGCGTGACTGCCGAACAGGTGCGCGACTACTGTGCCGCCTACCTCATACCCGACAACCGCACCACGGGCATCCTCGTCTCGGCAAAGGAGGCAAAATGAATCCCGGCCGCCTTCCGGTTCTGATTCTGCTTTCTGCATTCTGCCTTCTGACTTCTGCGTTCGGCCTGCCGCTGTACCGCGACTCTCTCCCCAACGGTCTAGTCATCCTCACCTATGAAGACGCCCGGCTGCCGACCGTGGCCGTCAGCCTGGTCTGCCGGTCCGGCGCAGCCTGCGACCCGGAAGGAAAGGCGGGCACCGCGGCGATGATGGCCGACCTGCTCACAAGAGGCACAGCGACGATGTCCGGCGACTCCGTCAAGTCAATCGTCGAGTTCCTCGGAGCTCGGTTCTCGGGAAGCGCCGCCGACGACAACTGTGGAATCGACGTCAGGGTGCTGTCCAAGGACCTTGAAACCGCGCTCGACCTGATGGCCGACGCCGTGCTACGCCCTGCTTTCGCGACGAGGGAAATGGAAATCGTGCGCAGCCGGATGATGACCGGAGCCCGGCGCATCTCCGACAACCCCCGGTCAGAAGTCCGCTATGAGTTCATGAAGCTGCTGTACGGTGACCATCCGTACGGCCGGCTTTCGGGCGGCGATACGCTGTCGCTCCCTCTCATCAAGCGCGAGGACCTGGTCGCGTTCCACGAAACGTACTTCCGTCCCAACAACTGCTTCGTGGTGGCCGTCGGCGACATCGTACGGAAGGACTTCGTGGCGGCACTGGAGAAACGGCTCGCCTCGTGGACGTCAGCCCCCGTGCCCGAGCTCACAGCGGCCCCGCTCGCGGTGCCCGACCGCATCCGCATCAAGCTCATCACCCGGACCGACATGAATCAGACCTACGTTGAGTTCGGTCACCCCGGCATCCGTGCAACCGACAAGGACATGCTCGCCACCCGCCTGATGTCCTTCATCCTCGGCGGCGGGGCGAAGTCCTCGCGGCTGGGCATCAGCGTCCGCGAGCAGGGCGGCCTCGCCTACGACGTCCGCTGCTGGTTCGACCGGAACCGACTCGAGGGCGGGTTCCACGCCACGGTCCAGACCGCCGGCCCCAAGGAGGCAATCGGGCTCATGCTCCGCGACATCCAACTGATGTACGACTCAGGCGCGACGAAGAAGGAGCTCGAGCAAGCCCACAACTACTACACCGGCTCCTTCCCCCTTACCTACGCCTCGACCCGTGGCAAGCTGGGCCAAGTGCGCACGATGGAGCTATACAGCTACGGGATGGACTGGCTCGACAAATTCCCCGATAAGGTCAGGGCAGTCACGCTCGATGACGTCAACCAGGCCGCCCGCGACCACCTGGCGCCCGGGAAGTACTGGATGGTCGTCCTCGGTCCGGTCACCAAAGAAGACCTCGGCCTGACCGACGTGGAGTGGATCGAGTAGGCGCGGGACATGAGCGAATTGTAGTCAATTCGCATCGTGTCCCGAGCCAGGCCCGCCCGGCGCGGTCCGGGCGGTTCGGTTCCCTGCCCGCCACGGCTAATCAGGCAGGCGCAAAGGGCAAAGCATGAAACGGAGTGCCGAAGTCCGCTGGTTCTACCGCAAGCAGCTGCCCGAGAAAGTCAGAAAGTGGTTCTGCAGTGCGAAGCTCTGCGAGGAAGAGGCCGCACGCACTGACCACTACCTCGTGCTTCCCGGTAGCAGCGAGGTCGGTGTCAAGGTTCGCGACGGTAGGAAGCTCGAGGTCAAGGCCCGCACCAGGATGCCCCGACCTTTCTCGCTGGCAAGCGGCGCGTCGGTCGGCCGCCAGGATGAATGGGTGAAATGGTCACACGATGACCATGATGTTGCCGGCCGGTTGGCCGCAGTCGGAAGCAGTTCATCGGAATGGGTCCCGGTCGACAAGAGACGTTGGCTCAGGAAATTCCGGGTCGCCGTCGCCGGGCAGGTCGAAGAAGTCGACGCAGACGCGACGGTGGAGCACGGTTGCAGGGCTGAACTGTGCGAGGTGACGGTCCGCGAATCGCACTGGTGGACTCTGGCCTTCGAGACGTTCGGCGAAGGGAACCGGCCCGCGGACCTTGAGCGGGTCGCGCGCCACTTCCTGAAGGTACTGCCCCACGGCCTAGCCCTGACCGAACACGACTCCATGGCCTACCCCGAGTGGCTCAACCGGGTCGCAGGCCCGGCCTGAGCGCGGCGCCGGCTCGAATCCCGGTCTCTAGCGGTAGCCGACGCAAGACCGCCGCGGCATACTCGCGGCGAAGGTCAAGTTAGTCGCCTCGAAGTACGCCGGGATGTTCGTCAGGAAGTAGCGGCAGACGTATCCTCAGCCGTGTAGTCGCGTGCGTCTTCGGCTGAATCCTGTCCTGTGTCTCGACCTTTGTCTCAACTTGTATCTCAACCTGAATCCGGCGCTGTTCCGCAAGTTGTTCGCGAAGTCGTTCCAGTCGTTGTTCCGGACGTTGTTCGCGGCGTTGTTCGGCTCGTTGTTCGAGTCGAAGAACGCGTAGTTGTGGGCTTTGCTGCATCTCGCGCCGTATCGGCAGAGACCACGGGGGAGGCGGCCTGTAGGCCGAGGGGTAGGCGGCAGAATTGTGGTCTGGTTCTGGCGCACTACTACATATAGGTGGCGGTGTGTGCTATGAAGCACAGCAGCAAGGCTGTGGCTTTTCTGAGAGAGTGCGGTTCTCCAACCGGCCTCATGCGGTACTGACAGAGCTTACGTACGAGACCGGCTTCTGGTCAAGGCACTCGCACCAGAACGGCGCGGCTTGATGCCGTTCTGAACCCGGCACTTGCCGCAACATTCAAAGCGCGATTGACCGAGGCAATCAGCTTGCAGTTGAGCGCGTAAGTCAACGCGGCGCTCACATCCGGGCTCGATTGAGGGCCGACAGCGGCGCTGAAGTCCCGAGTCTGTGCGGCGTTGGCTGCGACGTTGAGGGCGCGACTGGATGCCACCTTGAGCCCCGCGTTCACCACGCAACTGAAAGGCGGGTTAAGTCCTTGACTGACGGCGACATTCACGGCCGCGTTGTACTCGGCCTTGAACCCCGGAGTCACCCCCGGATTGACTCCCCCCTTGCCGGCGCGGGTCTCAGGCAGAACTCCGGGCCATCAAGTCGCGACTCGCGTCAGACTAAGGGGCAGGGCCTTCGCCCGCTGCGTTCTGTGACCTGTGTTCTATGTCGACACGACAGTCGCCTATCCTGTCCCTACCGCCTCGGCTTGGCAGACAGTCGGCAGTGAAGCCTGATGGAGACGTGCCCGGATGCCTGCGATGATGGCTGTTCTGGTGGACACCGGGAGAACACCTTGAATCGCCTTCCGGAGACCCTGCCTGATGTGTTCGGGGAGAACGGCGCGCGCCACTCGGGTACTATCCCGGGGCATGCCCGGGGCTTACCCCCAGAGTTAGCTGCGAAAGAAGAGGGAGATGCGCGTTAAGCGTTGGCCTACCGGGAGATACGCTGACACGACGGCAGCGCTGCCGGGCCGTCAGTTTCCTGCTCCGGCTGGACTTGCGTTTTCCTTTTCCCGTACGAGAACGCCCCGTCCCGACCCGGCCAAAGTGTGAAGTGTTTTCCCGAGAATCACTGTCACTTGGCCCGGCTCCGATGAGCGAGGGGCGGGCTCTCGCCCGCCCCTGCCCTGTATGCTGTCTACTGTCTACTGCCTACTTGCCGCTCACCTCGTCACCACGACCTTCTGGATGGCAGCATCCGGTCTCCCGTCCTCGGTCCCCGGTCCTCTGACAAAGTACACTCCCGGCGCCAGCGCCCGGACATCGTTCGCTCCCGGCCCGAGGTCCATGACCTTGCGCCCGCCGATGTCGAGCAGCGCGGCGCGGGACATGACCGGGAAATGGGGACTGTACCGCGCGTCCTCGCGCCCCGAGGGACTGTCCCCATTTCCCCCAAGTACGAGCACGCCGCGGATGACGGTTGGAGACGGCTGCGCGTTGATGGGTGGCTGCGTCGGCTGTTCGGCGATGCCGACCGGGGCGTTGGTCGCGAACCAGATCTCGCCGCGCGTAGCGTTGGGTTGGTACCAAACGATATATGCATGGCCGGTCGAGTCGGCGCCGATGTCCGGGTACCAGCTATGCG
>CAYOCZ010000105.1:0-9754 GCA_964402475.1 uncultured bacterium
CTGAAAGACGGACTGCAGCTCTCGGTGGCCAATGATGCCGAGCGGCTGTACGTGATGGCGAAGTTCCGGGCCAACGACCCTCAGTGGTCCCGGGCTGCCGGCCGGGGCGGCCTGACCTTGCGCGTGGCCGGTCCCCGCAAGCGAACGATGAGCTTCCGCCTGCCCAAGGGCCCGGAACGTGCCGGCCCGCCCACCGGGGTCAGCCGAGCGCCGGACTCCGCATCGGGTTCCGGCCGGATGCCGTTTCCCGGTGACCGGATGCGAGACGAGTTCGAGGGCAGGCTGGTCGTGACCGACATCGACAAGCTCGACATACCGGTGCCGCCCGATGGTTCGCAGGGCCCGGCCGCCGGTTTCTCCAGTGAGAGCGGGATGTGCGTCTACGAGTTTAGCATTCCGCTGCAGGATTCCGCCTTCGGCCACTACTCCCTCGGCGCAGACGCCGGGACCGGACTAAACCTGACGGTGACCGCCGGCCCGAGCGCTGAGATGCGCCGGACGATGCGGGAGCAGATGCGGCCGCAGGGCCCGCCGGAAGGAAACGGCAGCAACTTCGGCGGCGGGCGGCCACAGGGCCGGGGCGGAATCGGCGGCGGGGCCGGGCCTGGCGGCCCGCGCCGCGGCCCGCCCGGCGGGCAGGCGGTCACGAACCCGTCCCTATCGGTCGCGATCCGTCTTACAGAACGGCCGTAGCCGAGTTCCCCGCGATCACGGGGCCTGCGGACAGGCCGCTCCCGCGTCGTCGCTGTTGACTTCGCCAGAGAGCAGTCCATAATCAGGCGCAATTCAGGAACAGCCAATGCCTACCAGTCATACCCGCCAACGCACATGTGAAGGCGTCCGAACATGAAATCCTATCAGGGCAAGACCGTTTACATCACCGGCGGCTCGAGCGGCATCGGCTTGGCTACCGCCAAGCAGTTCGCCGCTGCGGGGGCTAACGTCGCCATTCTCTCCCGGGACCGGACGAAGCTCGACGCGGCACTGCCGCTCATCCAGGCGGCAAAGGCCTCGGACGGGCAGAAGCTCGTAGCCGAGCAGCTCGACGTCGGCAACAACGCCGAGGTTGAGGCGAAGCTGGCCGTCCTGGCTCGTGACTTCGGTGCACCCGACATCCTCATCAATTGTGCCGGCACCGTCTGGTGCAACTACATCGAAGAGACGCCCTACGACGCATTCGAGACCGAGATGCGGACGAACTTCTTCGGCGTACGCAACATGGTCGCGGGGGTACTGCCGTTCATGAAGCAGAAGGGCGGGCACATCGTGAACGTTTCTTCGACTCTCGGGTTCGTGGGTGCCTTCGGCTACTCCGCCTACTGCCCGTCCAAGTTCGCGATCGTCGGGTTCTCCGAGGTCATCCGGGCCGAGCTGAAGAAGTACAACATCCGGGTCTCGGTGCTCTGTCCGCCGGACACCGACACGCCCCAGCTCGCCGAGGAGAACCAGACCAAGCCGCCGGAGACGCGGGCCATCAACAGCAACGCCGGGCTGATGCAGCCGGAGCAGGTCGCCGCGGCGATGATCAAGGGGATGGAGAAGAACCATCTGATGATCGTGCCGGGGTTCATGAACCGGGTGACGTGGATTCTCAGTCGTTGGGCGCCATGGCTGGTCCGCTCGATAATGGACTCGGACGCCCGCAAGGCGCAGGAACGGGCCTCGGGTAAGTAGCGCGGCCGATGGCGCTCGAAGTCGGTGAAATCCGTACCCGCCGGGAGTTGCGCGAGTTCATATACCTGCCTGCCAAGGTCAACCGTACCAATCCGCTCTGGATACCACCCATCTACATGGACGAGTGGAAGTTCTTCGACCCGAAGAAGAACCGGGCGTTCGGGTACGCCGACACGGTTCTGGCCCTGGCGCGCCGCGACGGCCGCGTGGTCGGCCGCGTCATGGGCATCGTCAACCGGAGGAACAACGAACTCCGGCACGAGAGCAACGGCCGGTTCGGGTTCATCGAATGCTACGAAGAGCAGGATGTCTTCAACGCCCTCATCGCGTTCGTCGAGGAGTGGGCGCACCGCCTCGACATGAAGAAGATGGTCGGGCCGATGGGGTTCTCAGACCAGGACCCGCAGGGCTTCCTCTACGAGGGCTTCGACCACGAGCCGACGCTCGCCTCGCTTCACAACTTCCCGTACCTGGTCCGGTTCGTCGAGGCGGCGGGCTACACCAAGGAAGTAGACTACGTCGACTACCTCGTCAAAGTGCCGGACAGGCTGCCCGACTTCTACGAGAGAATCAGCACGCGCGTCGCGCGGCAGGCCGACCTCCGTCTCGTCGAGTTCGGGAAGAGAAAGGAACTGAGGCCCTACATCGGCCGCGTGTTCGAGTTGATGAACGCGACCTATCAGGGCATCTACGGCTACGTGCCGCTGACCGACGCCGAGATTGACGCGCTGGTCAGGCAGTACCTGCCGGTAGTTGACCCCCGGTTCGTAAAAGTCGTGACGCAGGAGGGGAGAGTCGTTGGCTTCGTCATCGGCATGCCCAACATGAACGTCGGCCTGCGCCAGTGCAAAGGCCACCTGTTTCCGTTCGGTATCCTGCAGATAACGGCCGCGATGAAGAAGACGAAGCAGCTCGACCTCTTCCTCGGCGCAATCAAAGAAGAGTGCCGGGGTCGCGGCATCGACGTCTTGCTCGGCACGGCGATGTTGAGGTCGGCAATTGCGGCCGGGTTTGAGACGATGGACAGCCACCACGAACTCGAGGACAACCTCAAGATGCGGGCCGAGATGGAGCGCGTCGGCGGCCAGGTAGCCAAGCGCTTCCGCATCTACCAGAAAGCCCTGTAGCCCCTGACAATCGGGTAGAGCGAAGCTTCGTTCCCCTCTGCGGCTCCTGTCGGAGGTCACTCCATTCGCTTTCCACTGACCGAACGAATCATTGACACGGGCGCGACGGCTGCGGATAATCCAGTGATGAGGCTCTCGCGCAGCAGACTTCAGGTGAGTAGCTAGGCACGATGGCTCTCGAAGTCGCCGAAATCCGCAACCGCAGAGATTTGCGGGAGTTCATCTACTTGCCGGCGAAGGTCAACCGCACCAACCCCCTTTGGATCCCGCCCATCTACATGGACAACTGGAAGTTCTTCGACGCGAAGAAGAACCGGGCGTTCCAGCACGCGGACGCGGTGCTGGCGCTGGCACGGCGCGACGGCCGCGTGGTCGGCCGCATCATGGGTATCGTCAACCGGCGGTGCAATGAGCTGCGACAGGAGTGCACGGGCCGGTTCGGGTTTCTCGAGTGCTACGAGGAGCAGGACGTCTTCTCGGCCCTGATCGCGTTCGTCGAGAACTGGGCGCGCGGGCTCGGAATGAAGAAGCTGGTCGGGCCGATGGGATTCTCGGACCAGGACCCGCAGGGATTCCTCTACGAGGGCTTCGACCACCAGCCGACGCTGGATTCATTCCACAACTTCCCGTACGTCGTCCGGTTCATGGACGCGGCGGGCTATACGAAGGAAGTGGACTACGTCGACTACATCATCAAACTGCCGGACCGGCTGCCGGAGTTCTACGAGAAAATCAGCGCGCGCGTGGCGCGGCAGACTGAGTTCAGGCTGGCCGAGTTCACGAAGACTAAGGAGATCAAGCCCTACATCCGTGGCGTCTTTGGTCTGATGAACATAACCTACCAGAACATCTACGGCTATGTGCCGATGACTGATGCCGAGATGGACGCGCTGGCCAAGCAGTACCTGCCGGTCATTGACCCGCGCTTTGTGAAGATGGCACTCAAGGGCGAGGACGTCGTCGGGTTCGTTATCTCAATCCCGAACATGAACGAAGGCCTGCGCAAGTCCAAAGGCCACCTGTTTCCTTTCGGCATCCTGCAAATCATGGCCGCGATGAAGAAAACGAAGCAGCTCGACGCGCTACTCGGCGCGATACGCGAAGATTGCCGGGGGCGGGGACTCGACGTGCTGCTGGGCGCGGCAATGATGCGGACGGCAATCGCGGCCGGATTCGAGAGGATAGACAGCCACCACGAGTTGGAGACCAACCTCAAGATGCGGGCCGAGGTAGAACGAGTCGGCGGCCAGATAGCCAAGCGCTTCCGCATCTACCAAAGAGCGCTGTAGTCTCGGCCGCGAAAGCTCACAGGAAAGCTCGTCGGAGATTCCCTTGTGTCTCTCGCCGTATCTCTCGGTGTGTATCAGAACGCATACTGACCTGTGTCGTGCGCTGCGTCGGCACATGCGTCTGCGCCTGTGTATCGACCTGTGTCTTGACCTGTATCGCGAGCCGTATCCGACGCTGAATCGCGCGTCGTTTCGGAAGCCGTTTGCGAAGCCGAATCCGGCGTTGTTTCGCTGGTTGTATGGCTTCAAGTATCGGTCGTTGTATGACTTGGTGAATCTCGCGCCGCATCGCGAGACATAGCCCCCGGGGCGGCCCGTGGGCCGATGAGTGGACGGGAGAATAGTGGTTCTAGCCGTGCCTGACCACTACGTATAGATTGTCGGGAACTGGCCACACGCTCGCCCGAAATGGCTCGTTGCGTATGTGTCACCGGTATTAGAGGAACCACATCCCCCAAACGTAACACGGCTCGTTCCTTTGTACATGGTTGGCCACAGCGGCCCCTGTCTGACAGTGCATCGTTCTATTAAGTCATTCATCATTCATCGCTTATCGCTCTACCGCTTTTTCTTAGTGGCCGTCCCCCGGATAGCTGGGGGAGTGCTTGCCCCTTATGCGGCCCCTGTTCCGGCACCCGCAACAGCCGCCGCAACAACGCCGGCAACAGCAGCCGTTCCGGCCGCTGCAACAGCTCTCGCTCTGACCCCATAACCAGCCCTTGCACCAGCCCCCGTTCATCGAGCCGGAACAGCTTCTCCTCCGGGTGCTGCACCTGCGCCCTGACCGGCACCCGGTCCTCGTGCCGCCACAGCCGCCGCTCCTGCTTCCGCACCGGCGCCCGCTCCGGGTTCCTCAACGGCATCCGCTTCGGGTGCCGCAACGGCGTTCGCTCCGGCCCCTGCCTTGGGCAAACAACCGCCCCCGCTCTTGCACCGCGGGGGCGGGCTTTCGCCCGCCCCTGCCGTGTCTTCTGTCTACTGCCTTCCGTCTACTTGCCTCCTACCTCGTCACCACGACCTTGGCGACGGTCGACGGCTGACGGTCGACGGCTGACGGCCCGGAGCGCACGAAGTAGACACCGGGAGCCAGCGCCCGCACATCATTCGCGCCGGAATGAAGGTCGAGCACCTTGCGCCCGCTGATATCGAGCAGGACGCTTGACGTTACATGCTCAACGCCTGACGCCGGCATGAACAGCACGCCGCGGACGACTGAGGCTCCGCCGGTCAGTCTCCTCGCTTGCCTGTCGTCGGTCTGCTCGACTCCGGGTACGTCACCCAGCCTTCCCCAAAGCCGGTGGTTGCTGTAGTACCGGCCCAGAGCCGTGTCGGTCCGGAAGCTGAACAAGAGCAGCAATTCCGGGCCACTGCCATACACCGCGTCGTACCAGATGCTCTGGTCGGGGCCAGACACCGACACCCTGAACCAATCCTCAACACGACTGACACCGCCAGCCGTATCAACCCGGCCAGTGGTGAATACGGTCCCACCCGTAGGCGTCCAGTGGTTCCATAGCACCCTGAACCCGGCCTGGTCTGATGTGACTTGAGGCCTCTTCTCGTGGTAGTTGGTTGCGGCTATCGGGAAGCCATTCGTGTCGAGCACCGTACCATCGGTACTCACCCGGGCGCCGAAGATGTCGGGTTCGGTATTGGGCAGCCGCGTGTCCACCCATGCGACAAGGGAGCCTGTCGGTCCGCTCGCAACGGCCTGGTACCACTGGTTGCCCGTCGCGCCGCTGACCAGGAACCGTGGCTTGGTAACCACCCCGTCACGGCTTACCAGCGCGCCATAGATGTCGTATGGGCCCCGCCAGGAGAGGCCCCTTCCCCAGACAACGAGATAGTCCGTGTCCGCGAAGCAGAGCGTTGGCCACGCGTCTTCGCACGAATCGGCAGACACCGCGAAGCCATCCGGGTCGAGCACAACACCACCCGGGCTGACCCGCGCCGCATAGACGTCGCCGTCCGTACCCGATCGGTAGTCGTACCATACCAGAAGGAAGTTCTGGCCGTCAAAGCTAATGTCGGGGTATGACTGGCGCAGCGACTCGTCGCAGACGACTACTCCGTTTGCGTCCAGCACCTGGCCTTCGGGGCTTACTCGCGTGCAGTAGATGTCGTCGCCTTCAGCGCTCCGATTGTCCGCCCAGGCCACCAGATAGACCGAATCACCGAACGTGGTTGCCACACTGCTCTTGGCCCCCGGCTCGTCGTTGACCGTGAATCCGACCGGGTCGAGCAGGGAGCCGTCGGCCGCTATCCGCGCGGCCTGGATTACCGTCTGGCCCTCTGGCCGCGTCTCAATCCAGGCTGCGAGGAAATCAGTGCCGTCTGAGGCCCCGCTCGGGCCGGTCTGGGCGTCCGCGCCCAGGGGAAAGAAGACGCCGGAATCCAGAACTGCTCCGTCCGGGCTGATGCGCACGCAGCATCCGTTCGCGTCGCCGGTGAGGGTATCGCCAGCGCAGAACGCGACCAGGAAGTTCGCCTGGTCCGCCGCCACGCTTGGATACCTGCAAGTATGGCCAGCGGGTCCAGGACGGATCAGACCTGAATCGAGGGGTACGCCGTCAACCGTCATCCGCCGTCCGCACAAAGTGCTGTACTGCGTCGTCGAGTCTTCCTCTTCCCACATGACAAGATACTTGGTCCCGTCGAAACCGACCGACGGGTACTTATCATGGGCCGGGCCGCTGGACAACTGTATGCCTGCCGTGTCGATGAGGTTGCCGGATACCGAAACCCGGGCCGCGTAGACATCAGGCTGGTCCCTGTCTTCTGACCATGCGGCAAGAAAGCAGGTGTCACCGAACGCAACCGCCGGGTCTGCTTGTGTCACTGCCGAGACATGGCGCAGGAAGATGGCGGTATCCAGGACCGCGCCGTCTGCCGACACTCTTCTCGCCCTGGCCGTTGCCCTGTCGCTCGAATCGTATGCGATCCACGCCACGAGATAGACTCCCTGCCCGAACGCAACCGTGGGCCGCTGCTCGCGCTGCGAAGGATCCTGTGCCACCGGAAGCGGGTTCGTGTCAAGCACCTGCCCGCCCGTGGTCAGCCGTGCGGCGTAGATGTCATTGGTAGCCGTCCATACGACAAGACACGTCGAATCGCCGTCGAACGTAACCGAGGGCCAGGCCTGGCTGCTATCACCTTCGAAGACAGGCAGTGAGTCAACAAGCGCCCCGGCTGAGTCCAACCTCGATGCCCAGATGCCGCTGGGGGAGTTCGTCGAGGCCCAGACAGTGATGAAGCCCGAGCCTGTTCCTACCATAGAGCGGGTCAGACCACCCGACATGGATGTGACGTGACCGACCACGCCTCCCCAGTCATCGAGCAAAGAGCCGTCAGCACCGATACCGCTGGTATTGACAGAATGGGTGTAGTAGTCGATCTCGTTCGCCCACATCACCCGCCAGCCGTCGCCGTTTGACGCCGCGCAATACGAGTACTGCGGTCTGGGGGCCGGCCCGAGCGTAACGCCGGTGTCGACCATGAATGCGTCGCCGAAGCTCCCGGCATAGGGCCGGCTCGGCCTGCGCGGCGGCCGTGCTGAGGTCTGCCGTCCCGCGGATGAGCGACTTGTACTCTGGTCGTGATCGCGGTACTGACCAACGGACCGATGATTGCCGCCCGGGAACGCTCGTGCCTCGCCGGCAACGAGCAAGCTCACCACGGCGCATATTGACGCTGCGCAAGCAGCCGTCCTTCCTGACATGGCTCCTCCTCTTGCGGACTAGACTTCGACCTCAACTGAACTGAAGCACACGCCGCCGTGCGGCAATGCTGACGAAGACCCAGCCGGTCCGTCTGCGACCTTGATGCCAGAGGCCCTCTCGTCAAGAATATGACACTTGGGCGGAGTGTCAACCTCGCCGAGCCTGTCTCCGCACGGCAGAAGGGGCGGGCGCGAGCCCGCCCCTTGTTCGCGGACTACTGGCCTCAGTAGCCGTCCCAGAACGGGTGGTACCACCGATGTGCGCCAATGGTGTTGCACACGGCCGAGTCGGCCTCCCACGCTGTTGTAGAACAAGACGGGCACACCCTGTCAGGCGGGCCAGTTTCGTGATCTGTGTACCAGGCTTCGACTGAGAAAACGCCGCATGAGGGACACGTATAGTACGCCGTCCCCAGACTGCCGCAGCCCAGAACCGGGCAGTGCCAGAGCCACTCGCCGGCGAGTGCCACTGCGATCAGCAGCACGATGCCGAGCACGGCGGCTATTGTCAGTCTGCGTCTCACAGTTCCTCCTTGATCCGCTGGGGCGGTGTAGTGCGAGCCAACCCTCCCGCGCCCCGTTCGGGCTGGCGGCCAGGTGTCCCGTCAATGCAGCGGCCAGAGGACGCTCCCAAGTCCAGCGTCACCTGCGCCGTTGCACTGGACACCCCTGCTATCGCCGAATGGCTCCTGCATTCATCATACCATCGGCCTTGATTTCCCGGGGCGCGGCGAATCACGACGCCCCTGTGTTCTTTTGGGTCGTTCGCATGATGCCTTGTTGGGCGTCATGCCGCCCCCCGATATGATCGAGCCTCCTGCCTCGTCACCACGACCTCGCGGACTGCTTGCGCTTGAGCCTTGACTACCGGCATCGGGCGCTACTCCTATTCCACTTCGTACAGAAGTTCGGCCTCTTCTACCACTGCCGGGCCGTTGTAGGAAATCGAGATGCGGTGGGACGCGCCGAGCTTGCCGTACGGTGCAAGGGCGTAGTCCACGCCGATTCCGTGCAAGGAGAGGCCCAGCCCGGCCCGCAGGCCCGAGAACCCGTCAACGTTCGACCCGGTCCGATACCCGACCCTCAGCGCGAGGACTTGGACCGGACGGCACTCGACCCCGGCCGCGATGCCCGGCTTCTCGGTTTCGGAGAAGATGAAGTCCTGCACCAGTCCGAGAATGCCTCGGTCGTAGCGCCAGCCCAGGCGGGCCTGCAAGGGCAGGCCGTAGCTCTCCTCGTACAGCTTCGCCTTGGTTCCGATGTTGGCTACCGATAGCCCGGCCTTCAGGCCCGACAGCGGCGTCTTGTACATCGCACCCGCATCGACCGCTACGGCCGACGTCGAGAGGCTCTCTTGCTGCTGGTGGATAAACTTGAGCCCCAGGCCGAAGGAGAAGTCGGAGATGCTCCGGGCGTAACCGGCATTCAGCGACCAGTCTGCCGCCGAGACTGTGTAGCCGGGGATGGTCTCCCCTCGGATGTTGATGCCCTGGATAGCACCCGAGCCCCAGTAGTCAAACGCGAGGCCGAACCTGCCCAGCCCTTCCGTACCGTACACGCCCGCCACGTACTCATGGTTCATGTCGAGGAACCATTGGTTATGGGCCAGGACGGCGTTGTAGGTGGGGACATTCGCCAGTCCGGCCGGGTTGTAGAACAAGGCCGAGGCGTCGTCGATATAGGCCACAGCCGCCTCGCCCGTGCCGCAGACGCGCGGGCCGACCGGTATCTTCAGGAACGCGGCGCCGGTGTTGGCCAGCACCAATACAGGCGCTACCAGGAACAGAAGTACAGCTGTCCGTTTCATCATGTCCTCCTTACAGCTTCGAAAATGGGGACAGTCCCTCGGGAGCGTTGCGGTACAGTCCCCATTTTCCGGACCACGGAGATTCGTGTTCATCTGTGTTAATCAGTGGTTCATCTCTCCGCTTCTAGCGTATGACCGA
>CAYOCZ010000106.1:0-9741 GCA_964402475.1 uncultured bacterium
GTGGTGAGCTGCCCGATGCAATGGGCCGCGGATCACGCCGCGGTCGACTGGAAGCCAGAACATCCGATCCAGATGGCTAGCGTGTTCGGCCGGGGCGCTTACGAACCGCTGGATACCGGGTGCGCGGCCCGGTCGTCGGATTCGAGCCTGCCGTTGCCCCATGTGGTCGGACCCGACACTTTCGAGGCGGTGATTGCCGACCTGAATCAGGATTCGTCCTTCAGCCCGGTCGGGCTGTCGCAGGAGAACGTATCGCAGCTTTGCTGGGCCGCGTACGGCGCGACGCCGCATTTGACCTACAACCGCCGGCAGGGACTGACCGTGCCGAGCGCGATGGCCAACTTCTATCTGACCGACCGCATCTACGTAGTCGGGGAGTACGAGGTCGGCCGGTATCACAACCGGCTCTTGTCCGGCACCGACGCGGCGAGTCGCGACCACCGGTTGGAGCGGGTTGCAGCCGGCGACCGCCGGCTCCAACTGCGGGCGGCGTCAGCACGGATTCCCGGAAGCGCGCCGACCTACTTCGTAGTCTGTGTTCCGGACACGGGCGCAGCCCCGGCCATGATGGAAGCAGGATTCGCCGGGTTCCAGTTGCTCGCGCAGGTGCGGGCGCTCGGGCTCGCCGGCTTCCTCGTTGCGCCGCTCAGCCGGGCCGAACGGAGAGCAATTGCCTCTGCGCTCGAGCTGCCCGCCGGCCACGTTCCGGCCTTGGTCTTCGCCTGCGGTGAAACCGGAACTGCCGTCGCGGAGCGTGGGCCCGATGCCGGCGCTGTCGCAATTGTCCGAGCCCAGCCGGCAATCCGCAGCGGAAACCTGCGGGTCGAATACCGCTTGAGCCGGGCCGGGCAGGTCCGGGTAGAGGTCTTCGATATGCTGGGCCGGCCGGTGAAGCTGCTGCTCGACGAGCAGCAATCATCCGGGTATCACGCCGCGGTGTGGGATGGAACCGGTGAAGACGGCGCACGGCTGAAGCGCGGCACCTACCTAGTCGTTGTCATTTCCGGCGGGACAGTCGCGAAGCACAAAGTCAACCTCGGCTAGCGGCAGTATCGGCCGCAGGCCACAAGCCGCAAACTCGCCGGACATCAGCAAGCGCAGGATCCCGGCCTGAAGCCGGTCGCGAACGACCCCTGCGGCCGGTCCGTGTCGCTCAAAGGATACTTGACGACGTTTGTTCTTGACGAACGGATGGGGAGGGGGGTATTATTCGGCGCTGGCCTTCGGGTTAGCATTCATGAGAGCATCACTGCTGACATTCTGGCTGTGTGTTGTGCTGGCGGGGGTGGCACCGGGCGCTGATTCGCTCCACTGCCGGCTCGTCGGCGAATGGGGCCGGCAATACATGGTCTCAGGCGTAGCTGTGAAAGGGAAGTATGCTTACGTAGTTGGGGGGTCAGGGTGCCTGTCCGTCATCTCGGTAGCCGACCCCGCACATCCCGTCGAAGTTGGGCGCTGTTCCACGTGGGCTGCATCATTCGATGTGGCCGTGCACGGGGACTACGCCTATGTTGCGTCCGGCGACTACCTGCAGGTTTTCTCAATTTCCGACCCGCTTCATCCTGCAGAGGTCGGACGCTGCAGCACGCAGTATGCCTATGATATGTACGCCGTTGCGGTCAGCGGTGATTACGCTTACGCAGTTGGGGATCGTGGAGCGGGACTGGCGGTCTTCTCAGTAGCCGACCCGGCACACCCGGTTCAGGTTGGGAGCTGCGGCGTGCTGGATTGGGCCGGGAATGACGTGACTATTGACGGGGATTACGCCTACGTCGTGACGTCAGACGGGCTGCACATTATCTCAGTTGCCGACCCGTCGAACCCGGTTGATGTGGGGAAGTACGCGCCCGGCAACGTCAATGGTGCGGCGGTTGGCGATGGCTATGCCTACGTCGCGCTCCCCGGCAGTTTTCTGGTGACATCTATTGCCGACCCGACGAAACCGGTCGAAGTCGGACGCCTCGATTCGGCAGTACTGACACCATGGGGAATAGCATTGACCCACGGCTATGCCTTTATTGCAGGCGGGATCAACGCCGGGCTGTGGGCCATCTCGGTTAGAGACCCAGCGCGTCCGACTTTGGCCGGGTACTACGGGGGCAGATTTGCCTGGTACTCTGTCGTTGCCGATGGAGACTATGTCTATTACGGTGAATTTGGGCTAAGGATATTCCAGTTCTACCAACTTGGGGACCTTGACGTGGACAACGACTCGCTCGACGTCGCTGCCGATACCTTACGGCTGCGGCGATGGACGACTGCGATGGGAGGAGCGCAATTCGAGTGTGCCTACGGAGAGTTCATCCTGGCCAACACGAGCGCTTCATATAATCCGGATTCGGTGGACGGGCCGAGCGTGTCCCCGGTAGATTCGCTGAGCTGCACAGGCTCACTTGCGGGTCCAGGCGGGACTATCGACAGCATCGTCATACCGGACTTGCCCGATAAGCTTGCGCAGGGCCAGTCCGTCGTCTGCACCCTTGCAGCATACGTGCGGCCGGGCCTCAGGGACGGTGACTACACAGGCTCAATCTTCATCGGCGGCAAGGATACGGCAGGGCTGCAGGTTTACGAGAGCTGCTACGTTTCCCTGAGGAAGGCCAGCGATATCGACATCGACAACGACTCGCTCGACGTTGTCGCAGACACCATTTGCGCCCGGCCACGGCTGCTGTCCGTCGGGCCGCCACCGACATATACCGAGTACGCGCTTGGCGCGTTCATCCTTGCCAACACGAGCGAATCGTACAACCCCGACACCCTTGACGGCCCGAGCCGCTCTACAGCCCGCTCGCTCCGATTCTGCGCTGCCCTGACCGGGCTGCACGGGACGATTGACAGCGTCCTTATTTCCAACCTGCCGGAGTCGCTCTCAGTGGGCCAAACCGTTATCTGCACGCTGGCAGTGTACGTACCGCCAGAACTGCCCGACGGCGACTATTCAGGGTCGATTGTCATCACGCGCGCGGACTCGCTTGAGCCCGAGCTGGCGGAGACCGTCTACGCCCGCGTGACCAAGCTCGGAGACCTGGACGTGGACAACAACGCGCTGGATGTGCTCCAGGACACGGTGAATTTGCGCACGCAGCCGGCCGGGCCGGTCTACTCGCCTTATGCCAAGGCGAGGTTCATGCTGGTCAACTCCGGCGGTTCCTACAACCCGGATGCAGAGGACGGACCGAGTCGCTCACCGCTCCGAGAGTTCAAGGTCGAGGCTGAGGTCGAGGCTCAAGGTACGTCCATGGACAGCGTCTACGTGCTCAACTTGCCCGAGTCTCTTGCCGTCGGTCAGGCCGTCGAGTGTACGCTCGCGCTCGTCCTGCCGGTCGGCACGCCGCTTGACGGCTACACCGGACTGGTCTCAATCGACGCCTATGACACGCTCGGCTACCTGGTGCGGGATAGCTTCTTCCTTGCCGTGTATGGCCCAGAGCCACGGCAGAACCTGGACTCGCTCCGAGTGGCGCCGATACCGTTCAAGCCGAATCAGGACCCGGAACACGATGCCATCCACTTCCAGGGACTGACATCAGGAGCGAGGGTCGTTGTCTACGACGCTTCAGGGCAGTCGGTCTGGAGCGCGACCGAGACCAGCGACGGCCACCTGAAGTGGGACGCAAAGGTGGCCAGCGGCATCTACGTCTACGCGGTCGTCGCCAAGGACGGCCAGAGCCGCGTCGGCAAGCTTTCGGTTATCCGCTGAGCGGAAGATGAACCGCCGGAGTCTTACCACCAAGACACCAAGACACAAAGAGAATGACCACGGATGGACACAGATGAACGCGGATTCGCGCGGCCCGGGAAATGGGGACTCTACCGCAGCGAGTCCGACGGAGCTGCTCCGAGGGACTGCCCCCATTTTCAAGGTCACAGGGCTGAATTCCCATCTCGTGAAGAGGCTAGAATGAGACAAATGACTTCACTTCTGCTCCTGCTGGTGCCCGCGCTGCTTTCGGCCCAGACCGGGGCAGCGTATCTGAAGATACCGGTCGGGCCGCGAGTCTGCGGAATGGGCGAGGCAGCCGTGGCCTATATCGACGACGCTTCAGCCTTGTTCTACAACCCGGCCGGACTTGCGAACGTCCCCACCTACAACGCCGTGTTGGCCCACAACCAATGGCTCCTGGATATGAATCACGAGTATGTGGCAGGAGTGCACGGTACAGAAGCGTTGGGCAAGTTCGGCCTCGCGTTCGACTACTGGGGTTCAGGCTCGATCCAGGGCATCAACATACGAGGGGAGACCATTCCCGGTTATACAGTCTCGGCGGCGGACTGGTCGCTGAATGCCGGTTACGGTCGGAGCATCTCCGACTTCTCGTTCGGCCTCGGGCTCAAGTTCATCCACGAGCAGCAGGAGAGCCTCTCGACCTCGGCGGTGGCACTCGACGCGGGTGCGATGTACAAGACTCCGCTGCCCGGTCTGAGTGCCGGTGTTTCGGTCGCCAACATCGGAACTAAGGCAAAGCTCTATCAAGAGAGCTACAACCTGCCCTTGCGGGTCCGTCTGGGCTGGCGCTACGACCTCGGCATCGTCGGCGTGACGCAGGACTTCATACTCTCGGAGACCGAGAAGCCGGGCATCGCGGCCGGTGCCGAGTGCCGTCCTGTCGAAGTCTTAGCGCTCAGGGTCGGGTATCGGACCGGGTCTGATGTTGACGGCTTCTCGGGTCTGCGTGCCGGGCTCGGCTTATCCAGGCACGGCATCGGGGTGGACTACGCGTACGCGCCATACGGCAAGCTCGGCGTGTCCCACCGAATCTCGCTCTCGTACAGAGGGCCTGTGGCACCAGTCGAGGAATACGAGGAGTAGACTAGGAATGGACTGGTCAGCAGAATGCCGAGGGGCCGCATTTGTCGTACTTAAGCTCGGGAGCATACTCATTGACAGGAGGTATCTGTGAAAGCATCAGTGTTCGTATTTCTTCTGACCTTGTTGCTGGTCGGCACTGCGCCGGCTGTTGATTCGCTCAACGTCCGGTTGATTGGTTTCTACCATACGTCCAACATGGCCCGCGGGGTTGATGTTGGCGGGGACTATGCTTGCGTCGCGGACAACTACGCCGGACTGCGGGTCATCTACGTTGCTGACCCTACGGCTCCATCTGAGGTCGGGCATTACGACAACCCTGGGGTTACGACCCACTTGGCTATCATCGACACGGACTACGTCTACCTGCCGGACTCCGGTTCCGGCGTGCACGTCATCTCGCTTGCCGATCCTGCCCATCCGGCTGAGGTCGGGTTTCTCAACACACCGAGCCACGTCGGTGGTATAGCTGTAGCCGGGTCGTACGCGTATGTCGCGGTAGGCGGAGAGCTGCTGGTTGTCTCGGTCGCTGACCCGGCAAATCCATCCATTGTCGCGAGTTGCGATACGTCAGGCACAGCAGTGAGTGATGTGGCGGTGAGCGGGGACTATGCATATGCTATCGACTTCAACCAGGGGCTGCAGGTCATCTCGGTCGTCGACCCGGCGCACCCGGTCGAGGTCGGGCACTGCGACATGACGGGCGCGTGGAGCGTGGCGGTTTCGGGCAGCTACGTCTGTGCTGGAGGCTTGGGCGGGCTAAGTGTCATTTCCGTTGCCGACCCGGCCAATCCGACCAAGGTCGGGTCCTACGTCACGGCAAACGCTGTGAATGACGTGACCATGGACGGGGACGTTGCGTACGCCGGAGTCGGCGCATACGGGTTCCGGGTCGTCTCAATTGAAGACCCGGCCCATCCGCTGGAAGTCGGGCACTATAAGGAAATTGGCCAGGCCTATGGTGTGACCCTCGCCGGCGGGTACATCTTCTTGGCGGATGGCTCTACCGGGTTGCTGATACTTCAGTACTACGGTGCGGGAGTCGAGGAGACGCCCAAGCCGCATGCCCTGAGCCGCAAGTTGGCCGCGACCGTCATGCGCAGCCTGCCTGCGGGTGTGGTCGCGTTCGACGCGATGGGCAGGCGTGTGCTGAACCCGCGGGCAGGCATATGCTTCGTGCGGGAGGCCCAGGCGCAAGCTCAAGCCCAAGCCGTCCGCAAGGTCATTGTGACGCGGTAGTCGCTGGCAGCTCCAACACAGACAGATTCGGCAGTCGTTCCGGGACGCTCGGTCCCACCCTTTTCGGCCCGCGAAACCCGGCAGGGCAAGTTCAGAGGCGAAATCGGCACGGCTAGGTGAGCCTCCCTTTGTCTAAGTAGCCGGAATAAGTCGCTTTAGACGCGGGCGATGTCGCCTAAGTAACGATTCTGGGGACCACCTCGGAGACCGTTCCCGGGACGGTTCGGGAGGTGGTTCGGAACGTGACCCCGAAGGGCACTTGGATGACGATTCTCAGCTCGGTTTTCCGGGCGACGGGCGTGGCGATTGGGACTCTAATTTCGTCGGCGATTCCGGAGCGCATGGGCGTGCCCACTCCCATCACGAATCGCCGTTCGAGTCTCAAGGCGACTGCCACGGCGATTTTGGCGTCGATCCGAAGGGCGGTTCGTAGCGCGACTTCCAGGGCGAGATGCGAGGGGAATCAACCACAGATGGACACGGATAAACGCAGATGTAGTGTCCGGCCGAAGTCAGAGGTCAGAAGCTAGAGGCTGGAAGTCAGAACTGAGGATTCAGAGAGGACATCCGTAGTTTGCGCAGATTCTGCGTCCTTCCCCGAATCCGATGTTGGACCACCAAGGCACCAAGAACAACAAGCATACAAGGGGCGTTTCCTTCCGCACCATCTTTGTGTCTTGGTGGTGAACTCCGATCCCGGTTCTCGGGACACTTGCGCTCCCTTGACGCACAGATTCCGCGTTGTAGGCTTCTGTCGAGGTGGACTCGTTGTTGCGGTGCGACCGTTTCGTGAGCGGACGAATGCAGCTCGTGGTTGAGGCACTCTGATGCCGGGCCCGGAGAAGCTCGGCGTGCTGGTGTGCGAGCGGCTCCACCCGGCCGCAGTCGAACTGGTTGAGGCCGCACGGTTCGATGATGTCCGCCTGATACCATACCCCGGCGACTGTCTCAGGCAATTCGAGGGCTGGCAGGAGATTGAGGCGGCCGCGACAAGCGGCAGCGACTGTCTGCAGTTCCGCATACTCGCCGGCGCGTGCGTCCCCAATTCTACTTCCAAGACCATCGCCGGCCGGCGGGCATCTGTCGTACGCCGGTGCGAGGGCCTGCCCGGAGCGTTGTCCGAGGCCGGGCGCGAGCGGCTCGGGTTGCTGATAGAGAAGGCGGTGCTGGAGTGGCGGCTGGAGTTTCAGCGAACGCGGCTGAACGCGATACTGGCAAGCGCTTACCGACGACTAACCGACTCGAACATGGTGCAGGAGATGGTGAGCGGGCTGGCCGAAACCCTGGCCGAGGAGAAAGTGGTCGAGAAGGTATTCGACTTGTTCGCGGCGATGCTGGCGCCGGCGACGATGGTCTTCGTGGCGCTGGAGGACGGCAAGCCGCAGAAGGTCTGGTCGCGGCCGGCGGCGTTCGGCGAGTCCGAGGAAGTGGAGCTGCGGCTTTCGTCGTTCAACCAGTCATACGCCTGGACCGAGAGCGGGGCCGGGCTACGGCTGAGCCTGCGGCACCGGACCAAGACCCTTGGCGTGCTGGAGGCCGAAGGGATAACGTTCTCCGAGTACAAGGACCATCACCTGGACATGGCGCTGGTCGTCGCCCGGGCAAGCGGGCTCGCGATCTCCAACGCCCGGCTATACCGGGAGCTGAGAGGACCGAGCCGGACGTACCTCGAGTTCGCCGAGGACCTGCAGGACGCGCTCGCCGCCCGGAAGCGGGCCGAGGAGAGGCAGGCGCAGTTGCTGAAGCAGGTCGAGGCGGCGAACCAGGAGCTGGCCGATTTCGCTCACGTGGTTTCGCATGACCTGAAAGCGCCGCTGCGGGCGATCGACTCCCTGGCGAAATGGCTCGCTGCGGACTACAAAGACAAGTTCGACGACGAAGGCCGAGAACAGCTCAACCTGCTGCTCGGCCGGGTGAAGCGGATGCACGATCTGATTGACGGCATACTGCAGTACTCGCGGGCGGGCCGGATTCGCGAGGAGGCGGTCGAGGTCGACCTCGCCGAGTTGGTGCCGGAGGTGATTGACCTGCTGGGGCCGCCGTCTCGCATCCGGGTGGCGGTGGAAACCCCGCTGCCCACGGTTATCATCGAACGTACGCGCATCGCTCAGGTGTTCCAGAACCTGCTCTCCAACGCCATCAAGTACATGGACAAGCCGGAGGGTTTGGTCCGGGTCGGCTGCGCCGAAGAGGGCGGGTTCTGGAAGTTCTACGTCAGCGACAACGGGCCGGGAATCGAGGAAAAGGACCAGCAACGGGTCTTTCAGCTCTTCCAGACCCTGAAGCCGCGTGACCGGGCCGATAGCACCGGCGTCGGCCTCGCGGTTGTGAAGAAGGCCGTCGATCTGTACGGTGGCAAAGTCTGGATTGAGTCCAAGGTCGGTGAGGGCAGCACGTTCTACTTCACTCTGCCGAAGCCGGGCACAACGGGCAATGCGAAAGATGAAGGAGAACGCGTTAAGGGGGAGGGGAAGGGATGAAGGAGGAGCGATGAAGGGGGAAGGGGAAGCAAGGCAGGACGAGGCTACCAAGGCCAGCGCGCGCTACCGGGTGTTGCTGGTCGAGGACGACGTCATCGACCAGCTCGCGTTCAAGCGGGCGGTACGTGAACTGGGGTTGCCGTACGAATACGATGTGGCCGGCTCGGTGGCCGAGGCGCGCGACCTCCTGGCCCGGAATCAGTACGACGCGGTCATCACCGACTACGCGCTGGGCGACGGCACCGCCTTCGACGTGATGGAGCTGGCACGCGGGATTCCGCTCGTGTTCACGACCGGGGCCGGCGACGAGGAGGTTGCGGTCCGGGCGATGAAGGGCGGCGCGGACGACTACCTGGTTAAGGACCACGAACGGACTTACCTGAAGAAGCTGCCGGTCACGGTGGAGAACGCCATCCGTCGGCATAAGGCCGAGGAGCAGGTGCGCAAGCTCACGCGCGCGGTAGAGCAGAGCCCGGCCACGGTCGTCATCACCGATACCGAAGGCCACATCGAGTATGTCAACCCGAAATTCACGAGCCTGACCGGCTACACCTCCGATGAGGTGGTGGGCAAGAACCCGCGCGTGCTGAAGTCGGGCAAGCAGTCGCGCGAGTTCTACGAGCAACTCTGGACGACCATCCTCGCCGGCCGCGAGTGGCGCGGCGAGTTCCACAACCGGAAGAAGGACGGTGAGCTGTTCTGGGAGTTTTCTTCGATATCGCCGGTCCGCGACCGGGACGGCAACGTCACCCACTTTGTCGCGGTGAAGGAGGACGTGACCGAGCGGAAGCAGTTGGAGGAGGAGCGCGAGCGGTTGATATCCGAACTCGACGCCTTTTCCCACACCGTAGCCCACGACCTGAAGAACCCGCTGTCCGCCGTGCTTGGGTTTGCCGAGTTGTTGACGGCCGAAGGCGTGGAGCTGAGTCAGAAGGACGTCCGGGAGTCGCTGGAGGCAATCGACCAGAGCGCGAGGAAGATGCACAGCATTATAGAGGAGTTGCTGCTTTTGGCCGGCGTGCGCAAGGCCGAAGTTGAGCGGCAACCGGTCGAGATGGCCGCGGTTGTATCCGGCGCGGTGCAGCGCCTATCGCACATGACTGCGGAGTATGGGCCGGAGTTAGTTATGCCTGAACAGTGGCCGGTTGCACTCGGCTACGGGCCGTGGCTTGAGGAGGTCTGGGCCAACTACCTGTCGAACGCGATGAAGTA
>CAYOCZ010000107.1:0-9719 GCA_964402475.1 uncultured bacterium
AGTTCAGGCCGACCGCGCCGGAGGAGTCCTCGATGCCGGTCTGGTTGTTCTCAGGGGCCCAGCCGTCATAGGGTTCGCCTGACTGCTCCTTGTACTGGATGGTTATCGTGGAGTCCGGCCTCGCCAGGATTATCTCGAACGTGTTGTTGCCGCCCGTGCTCCAGAACCTGACGCTGTCGTACTGGACGATGAATGAGTCGTTGCCCGGGCTGGTCCAGTACCAGACCGAACCGCCGGCACCGCAGTCGAGGTCGCTCAGCAGAGGAGCAACGGTGTTGTTGGGCTCACTCGTATCCGGAATAGGATTGGGCGGCAAGCCGGGCAGGCCGGCGTGCATGAAGGTGATGTAGCCGTCGGCGCCGATGTATACCGTATCGACCGAGTAGCCGTAGTACGGGAACTCAAATCCGATACCGAATGGCCCGGCATAGTTGTCGTCGCCAAGCCCGGTTACCCTGGTGCCGATGCCTTTGATGTCAACCCAGCGAAAGGTCGGAGCACCGGGGCAGGTCGTATCCGAATCAATGTATCTGTAGCCGAACGAATCAGGCCCGCCGCCACCCCATGGAATCGGCGCGCCGCTCTCGCCTGCTGCAGAAGGCCACCTGCCTGAGGACAGTGCCACCAGCAGTAGCATAAAGACGGTACCCCGTCTCATCGTTCCTCCTTACTTCTGAATTACGACCTTGCGGCTCGCTTGCGCTTGAGCTTGGGCTCGTGCCTCGTGCACAAAATACACGCCCGGAGCTAACGCCCGCACGTCATTCGCGCCGGGCTGCAGGTCCGCGACCTTCCGCCCTGCTGCGTCCAGCAGACTTGCGGCTTGAGGCTTGTGGCTTGCGGCTTCCGGGAGGAACAGCACTCCGCGGACGATAGTCGCCGCCGGCTTGAAGCTTGAGGCCTGCGACTTGGGGACCTCCGCGACTCCTACGTAAGTGCTCGGGATGAACTGGCAGATGCCCGGATTGGACGTAGCCGGCCCCTCGCCCATTACGAAGAAGCCGGCAACCTGGTCCATCAGGTACAGCACGCAGATGGTATCTTCGGATGGGTCGCCGGCGACCATTCTGTCTATCACACACGGGAACCGATGCGAGTTCGTGTTTCGGCCGGTCACCAGGAGACCGGGCGTCCATGATGCGCCGTTGTCCGTCGAACCGGAAACCCAGATGCCTGCGCGGAGCCGGCTCGTCGTCGGTTCGACGTTCGACGAGTCGAACTGCTCCCACGCCACGTACAAGCGACCCTCGCTGCCCTCGCCCATGCTCGGCCGATCCGCGTACATGGCATTGTATCCCACGCTGGCCTGCATGTGCTCGGGCGCGCAGCCAGCCCTGTGTATCTCGGCCCAGTGCGGCTGATTCGCCGGGCACCAGTGCCAGATTTCTGCTGGGTTGACGTAGCCCGTGTCGTGAACTTCCGGATACACTGCAGCAGCAATGTGCAACCTTCCCTGTGAGTCGAAGAATGGGAACAGCCCGCGCAAGCTGAATCTCGTGACTGTGTCGCCTCCAAACGCAGGCGGAGGGTCCAACTCTATCCGGCTGCTCCAGGTATCTCCCCGGTCTTCGGACAGCAGGTAGAACGCGCTCGTGTCACCCACCCACGTCGCGCAGACTGAGGGCGATATCTTGCTCGCAGCAATCGCGTATGTGGGAAAGGCAAGCGAATCCAGAGTGCGAACAGAGTCCCAACTGCACCACGTCCTGACCCGACTGTAGGACAGGCCGCCCGACTGCGACATAGCGACGTGGTATGTCCCATCGTCGCCTATCGCCATGTCCGGCCACTGAGAGCCAGCCAGACCAGGACAGTAGCTCATGACGCCAGCCCCCGGTACCGCGTCGCGCGCCAGCACTACCCCTGAAGCGGTGTGAGCAACGACGCTCAACAGCCCGGTCGAGTCCGCGTCGATCACCCCATATCCTGAACGCTCGCTGAAGATGTTCACGCCACTCTGCATGTGGTCCGGGTCAGTCCAGTTCCACTGCCGGGTGGAGTAGTCGTAGAAGTTGTATCGCATGTTCCGGTCCGGGAATGTCGTGTTCGACATGTCCGACGAGTACATCCAGACTGCGTGAATGCCGAACTGCGGTGAGTTAACAAGCGACCGGTGCACGTTCGCACTGGCCCACCAGTCATAGGTCGTGCCGCCGATGGTGTCCAAGCGGCCGATGTAGGATTGGCCGGTCGCAAGCGACGCGGCCGCCACGAGCAACCCGAACAGCAGAACTGTATTCCTCATTGTTCCTCCTCGACTGACGACTGCCGACCCGCAGCCGTCGCCTGCCCCGTGCTTCCGGCGACGTCCGACAACACCGGAAAGCGCCGCGGCCAGCCTGTTCGCGCATTCATTATACGCCGTCCCGCGCCACTGTCAAATCGCCTTGACGCTATCGACGAGAACGACATGGCTGCCCGCAGGCCGCCCCAGCGTCGAGGGCCAGCAGCAGATCGTCAGCAGGCTGACTCCACGACATGCACCACTGGCCCTTGCCTTCGCTCGCAGGGTTCTGACACGCTTGGAAGGCGTTGTACCGGCTCGGATTTGACTTGGCCGAACGCAGTTCTAGACTTAGGGCGATGCGACGCCAAAGGAAAGGAACCCGGCTGAAGGCCAAGCCCGTCTAACTATTATGCCTTCGGTGTACTTCGACCACGCTGCTGCCGCGCCGCTCTTGCACGAAGCGCGGGAGGCAATGCTGCCTTTCCTCACTGAGGAGTTCGGGAACCCGGCCAGCCTGCACCGTTTCGGGAACAGGCCGAAGGAGGCAATCGAAACCGCCCGCGTCCAGGTGGCCGCGCTCATCAAATCCCGGCCCGACGACATAGTATTCACTGCATCGGCTTCCGAGTCGAACAACCAGGCCATCAAGGGCTTTGCCCTGTCCCACCGGGACAAGGGCAACCACATCGTCGTCTCCGCAATAGAGCACGCGTCGGTGCTCGAACCGGTGAAGTCGCTCAGGACGCTCGGGTTTGAATTCACCGAGGTGCCGGTCGACGCCGAGGGCGTGGTCCATCCGGACAAGCTGGCGGCCGCCATCAAGACGGAGACGGTCCTCGTGTCCGTGATGCACGCGAACTATGAAGTCGGCACGGTTCAGAACATCAAGGAGCTGGCCGCAATCGCGCACCGGTACCGGATACCGTTCCATTCCGACGGCACTGCCGCGGTCGGCCGGATTCCGGTGGACGTGGCTGAACTGGACGTTGACGCCTATACGTTCCCGGCCATGTCGGCCTACGGCCCGAAAGGCGCGGCCGCGCTCTACCTGAAACGCGGCACCCGCATCCAGTCGCTCGTCGAGGGCGGGTTCCAGGAGAAGAACCGCCGCGCCGGCACCGAAGACGTGGCCGCCATCGCCGGGTTCGGCACCGCCGCCGCGGTAACCGAGGCAAGGCAGGCAGAATGGTCGGCAGCGATGGCGAAGCTGGCGCAGCGCATCTTCAAGGAGCTGCCGGAGAGACTTGACCACGTCATCTTTACCGGCTCGATGTCGAGCCGCGTGCCCGGCCACGTCAGCGTGGTGGTCGAGTTCGTCGAGGGCGAGGCGATGCTCCTGTTCCTCGACGACGAAGGCATCGCCGCGGCGTCCGGCTCATCCTGCTCGGCCAAAACCCTGAAGGCGTCGCACGTGCTGCTGGCGATGGGCCTGCCCCACACCAAGGCCCAGTCCTCGCTGGTCCTGACCATGGGCAAGGACTCGACCGACGCCGACGTAACCCATTTTCTCGACAAGCTGCCACCGATTGTCCAACGGCTGAGGCAGATATCACCGCTATACGCGAAGTTTCAGAAGGGCGAGGACCCGTACGCGCTGAAGCCCGGCGAAACGTACGAAGACGAACATGAACCCGAGACGGAGGACGAGTAGGACCCATATGACCTATAAGACCAGTTGGAGAATCGATGTACTCTGAGAAAGTGATGGAGCATTTCCGCAATCCGCGGAACGTGGGCGAGATTGAGAACGCCAGCGGCGTGGGCGAAATCGGCAACCCGGTCTGCGGGGACATGATGACGTTCTATGTCACGGTGAAAGACGGCCGGCTGGCCGACGTCAAGTTCAAGACCTTCGGCTGCGGCGCCGCCATCGCCGTATCGTCAATGGTAAGCGAGATGGCCAAAGGCAAGACCATCGAGGAGGCGATGAAGATATCCAACGCCGACGTCGCCAAGGAGCTGGGGGGACTGCCCCCGAACAAGCTCCATTGCTCCAACCTCGGCGCGGACGCGCTCCACAAGGCCATCGAAAACCACCTGGCCAAAGGAAAGAAGGCAGTATGAGCACGAAGAAGGCCTGCCACTGCCCCTACTGCGACGAGCCAATCGTCCCGCCCGGAGTGCCATGCGAACCCTGCAGTGTGGAAATCGAATACTGCCCGGACTGCGGCAAGCCGCTGCCCAAGGGTTCGAAGGAGTGTCCGCAATGCTCCGGTCACCCGGCCGGAGAAAAAGAGAAGCACACATGAAGTTCACCCACGTCCCCGGCCGGAATGCCAAGCACCGCGTGACCCTATACGCGCTCTCGACCTGCGGCTGGTGCCGCAAGACCAAGGAGCTGCTGGACGCCAACCAGGTCCAGTATGAGTACATCGACGTGGACCAGTGCCAGGGCGATGAACGGACCGAAGCCTCCAATAAGGTCCGCGAGCTGAACCCACGGGGCTCATTCCCCACTATCCAGATCGACGACGAGGTAGTGACAGGGTTTGACGAAGACCGCCTCCAGGAGTTGCTGGGAATATGAACACAGAAGAACGATTCCCCGACGAGGTGCTGAAGACCTACGACCGGCTGAAGAAGGAGGCCGAGGAGGCGGGGTATCACCTCAACCCGGACAAGAGCTTCACCCTGCGACTGATCCAGGGGTTGCTGGAGAACCAGCAGCGGTACGGCTACCTGTCCTGCCCGTGCCGGCTTGCGTTCGGCGAGAAGGATAAGGACGTTGACGTCATCTGCCCGTGCTATTACCGGGACTCGGACGTCGAGGAGTTCGGCGCGTGCTACTGCGCCCTGTACGTGTCGGATGAGTGGATTGAGGGAAAAAGGAAGCATGGCTCCATCCCCGAGCGCCGGCCGGCCAAGTTCATGCGCGACGGCTACTCCGAGTCTCCTCCTCCCTCCTCCGTTTCTCCGTCTTCCCTTCCTCTTCCAGTGTGGCGCTGCAAAGTCTGTGGCTATCTGTGCGCCCGGCCTGAGCCGCCGGGCAAGTGCCCGGTCTGCAAGGCCGGCAAAGACCGCTTCGAGCGGTTCATGTAGGAGGTTCCGATGATTGTCGAATTGAGCGTGGTGCCGGTCGGCACCGGCGAAGCCAGCGTAGGTGCGTACGTCAAGGCGGCCGTCAAGATAATCGAGGAGGCCGACCTCGACTACGAGGTCAATTCCATGGGCACGTGCATCCAGGGCGAGTGGGACGAAATCTTCTCCGCTCTGAAGACGGTCCACGAGGAGTTGACCAAGATGGGCTGCCTGCGCATCGTCACAACGGTGAAGATTGACGACCGCCGTGACAAGTTCGGTACCATGAACGCCAAGGTCGCGGCTGTCGCCGAAGGCCTCTAGCCAAAGTCAGTCCAGAACTGCCGGGGCGCGGAATCCCGCGCCCCGTCTTCATTACGCCGGCCCTGCGGTCGGTTCCGGGAGAGTTCAGGCCGGGGACTGCTCGGCCTGGCTCAGCGCGTACTGCTGGGCGAGTTGAAGCTGCATGGCCCGCAGTCGCGACGCGATGGTCTGGGCCACCATCCTCATCATCACGTAGCCCAGACGCAGATCTTCCTCGATTGCATTCTCCAGCTTCGCAACGTCGAACTCGAGGAAGACGCTGTTCGTCATCGCCCTGCCGCCCGCGGTGTAGCGCGGGTTGCCGACCAGCCCGGAGTAGCCGAACATGTGGCCGGGGCCAAGCGAGGTCACGATGTAGCTCTTCTTCGTCACGCCGAAGTCGAGTTCAAGCACGACCCCGAGCCGTCCGCTGACCAGTATGTAGAACTTGGTCGCGGGCGTGCCCTGCACGTCGACCATGTCACCGGCCTTGACTTCGCCGACGCACGCAATGCTCGCCACGCGGTCAACGTCCGCGTCGGTGAGATGCGCAAACTCCGGTATCGCCGTCAGAAATGCCTTGGTGTCCATCGATGTCTCCGTTTCGGTTAGAGCACTCCGTTGCTAGGGTAACAACGCTGCAGCGCAGTGTCAAGCCGGCCGGAGTCTTGACCAAGCGGCTGTGGGCACTATTATTGGTGTTGTGACTCGTCTCGTCTGGGTCATCATCTTCGCGCTGCTCATCGGCGCGCTCGTCATTGTCTCGCTCAGGAGCCTGCCCGGCGCCCGCATCAACCAGCGACTGGTCGAGGTCGAGCAGGCGCGCGAGACCCTGTCACGGCTGTTTCCGGAGAGCCGGTTCCGCATCCAGTTCTCGACCCCGAATCCGGGCGTCCGCAATCTCGTGGTTACGATTCAGCCGGGCCGAGCCGATTCAAACTCGGTTGCCGCACAGGCGGATTCGGCCGAGTCGGTGACGCGGCAGAAGGTCGATCTGTCGAGTTACGACTCACTGGTCATAGCCGTATTCGACCGCGTCTATCGGGCCGTTCCCACCCGATAGCGGACCACGGGCGCCACCCGCTCCAAATACGGTTGTGCTGTGAACCTAGAAGCGGTCGTTCAGGGAGATATCGAGGGTGCGATTGAGCTTGGTATCGGGCTTGTTTCCGAGCACGTCGCGCAGGCTCACTACCATCCGGACCCGGTAGGCGAACGTCCACCCGATACCGAAGTTGAGGAATCCCCGATTCGCATCCATCGTGTCGTTCAACGCCGGGTCGTATTCGGCAATCAGTTCGACATTGCCGGGCAGCAGCGCGTTAAGCGCGACGAACCCGTCGAGTCCATCCCAGTAGTTGACGCCAACCTGGCAGTGAGTTCGGATTGCGTCCAACGTCTTGCCGATGCACAGGTATCCGCCCTTCTCCTTCACCTCGTAGGCGTCGCCTCCGGGAACGTAGGCGTCGTACCCCTGGTTTTCGAACCCGAGCACGAGGTTGGGCATGTATCCCTGCTCCTGCAAGATTGCGAGCCGCGCCTGGAAATCGGGCCGGTGGCGGCCGTAGAACTGCGGCGACGAACTGCCGATGATGTAGTTGCCGCCATAGGACATCCCAAGCGTGACCCGGTCGAACAGGCCGAGTCCGAACCGCATCAAGACCCCGCCGCCGCCCCAAAGACGGGCACTGGCGTAGTACTCGGCGTGGGCGAGAGAGATGGGTACCGGCTGGTCGATGTTGTACAGGACGGCGGACGCGGGCAGGCACGCCACAAGAACCAGGAGGATGATTCTCATCCGCGGTCAGAATAGGTCAATCGACGCCCGGTGTCAAGCAGTGGGCCGAGGACGACTAGCAACTGCAGAGCGTGCCTTCCTTCAGAGTCTCGATCCCCTCCCGCACCAGCCACGCGCCGATGAACAGCCCGACGATTGGGTCGGCCTGCCAGAATCCGAACAGCCGGTTCGCCAACAGCCCGAGCAGCAGGGCGAGCGACATGAACGTACACGCAAGCGTCTGCTTGGAGTCGGCCAGCAGGCTGCGGCTGCCCAGCTTCCGGCCGGTGCGCTGCTTGGCGGTGAACAGCAGCGGCATCACCACAAGCGAGGTCGCGGCGATGATGATGCCGAGCAAACTCGGGTCCGGGACCTCGCTGGTGATAAGCTTCCTCGCCGCCTCGAAGAGGATGTAGGCGGCGAGCACGAAGAACGACCAGCCCACTAGTTTCACCGCCCGTACCTCGACCTTCTTCTCCTCTGCCTCGGTCAGCCGCGTTTGGCGGAAACGCCAGATCATGATTCCGCCCGAAATCGACTCGATGAAGCTGTCCATGCCGAACCCGATGAGGGCGATGCTCGACGCCAAGCCGCCGGCGAGGATCGAAAGCACGCCCTCGAGTACGTTGTAGGCGACCGTGAAATAGGACAGCATCAAGGCGCGGCGGCCCAGCTTGCGGTCCGGCTCGCAGCCCGAGCAGTTATCGTCCATGCAAAGAGAATCCGCCCGCGGGCCCGGAAGTCAAGTCGGGAAAACCGTGGCCGCAACCGACATTGACGCCCCTCTGTCAGGCTGCTACACTGGCTTCGGCAATGAAGAAGCTCTTCCCCTATCTGATGATTGTGGGACTGGCGTCTGCGCTGGCCGTGTCGCTGTGGGCCAACTGGACCGCACGCCCCCGCCGCCCGATCGTTGGGACAATCGTGCCCGCGTCCATCGGCGACGACATATCGGCCTCCCGCACCAACGCCATCGTGCTCGCTGCCCGCAAGGTCAGCGCGGCGGTCGTGTCGGTCGTCGTCACCCAGACCCGCGTCGTTACGTACGACCCTTTCGGCGGGCTCGGATTCGATGACTTCTTCCGCGATTTCTTCCCGCGCCGCGCCTACCGCCAGGAAGTCAAGTCCATGGGCTCGGGCGTCATCATTTCCGCGGACGGCGACGTCGTGACCAACGCCCATGTCGTGCTCAACGCCACCCAAATCAAGGTCACCCTGCCGGACAACCGTGAGTTCGCTGCCGAACTGGAGGGAATCGACCAGACCCGAGACCTGGCGCTGCTCAAGCTGAAGGCAAAGGACCTGCCGGCGGCGGCCATGGGCAACTCCGACGACCTGATGATCGGCGAGTGGTCGATTGCCATTGGCAACCCGTTCGGGTTCATGCTCGAGGACGCGCAGCCAACCGTCACTGTCGGTGTAGTCTCGGCCCTTCACCGCGACATCAAGTCGAGCGGCGGCGGCCAGGTCTATGCCGACATGATCCAGACCGACGCGGCCATCAACCCGGGCAATTCTGGCGGCGCACTGGCGAACGCCGCCGGCGAAGTCATCGGCATCAACACCTTCATCTTCAGCCACTCCGGCGGCTCTGAAGGCATCGGCTTTGCCCGGCCGATCAACGACGTGAGGCAGTTCGTCAAGGAGGCACGCGGCGCTGCCGGCGCCACGACCTACGAACGGGTCGAGACCGGCCTCGACGTGATTGTTGCCGACATCAACCCACTGCTGCAAAGCAGCTTCGGCCTGGGCTATCGCCGGGGCGTGGTCGTGGTCGAGGTCAAGGCCGGGGGCATCGCCGAAACCATCGGCATGGCCCGTGGGGACGTGATTCGCATGGCGCAGGGCAAAACGGTCAGCTCGGCGCCGGCGTTCGCCCGGCTCTACGAGCGCCTTGCCGGAACCATCGACATCGTGATTGACCGCGGAGGGGAGCAAATCAGACTGCTCTACAGGCTAAAATGACAACACGCTACGAGACTCCGGAAATGGCCGCGCTCTGGAACGAAGAGGCGAAGTTCCGTTCGTGGCTGCTGGTCGAGAAGACCGTCGCCGCAGTGGAGGGCAAGCTCGGTATCATCCCGAAAGCGGCGGCCCGCGCCATCCAGCGCGCATCGTTCAAGCTCCATGAGATCGAGCGGTTCGAGAAAGAGACCAACCACGACGTCATCGCGTTCACCCGCAGCGTGGCGAAATCCATCGGCCGAGCGGGCACGTACGTCCACTACGGGCTCACGTCCTACGACGTTGTTGACACCGCGCTGTCACTGCGTTGCGTCTCAGCACTCGCAATCATCGAGTCGGGACTCGGTGACCTCAGAGTCGAGACCTCGCGGCTCGCGCTCGAGCACAAACATACACCGATGATGGGCCGCACCCACGGTGTTCACGCGG
>CAYOCZ010000108.1:0-9567 GCA_964402475.1 uncultured bacterium
AAGAAGAAGACGAAGAAAGATACCGAAATCGCGGCCCGGATATCCGCGCGCTATTCCGATGCGCAGGCCGGCAAGCCCGTGAAGTTCGACTGCGGGGGAAAGACCCTGTCGGTGAAGCCCTATAAGGACGAGGACTTTGCCGCCTGGCGCGTTCGGGTACAGGAAACGAAGCCGGCTGAACCAGCGTCGGGGCCAGCGGCAGAAGCACCCAGGAGGCATCGCGGAAAGGCGGCTGAGTGATCCGCGGTGGAGCGACGAGTCTGCCTGGTCAGACGAGACGAGCGCGGCAAGAGAGGTGAGAGACTAGCATGACTGATGAAACCAAGGCGAAGATCCGCGAGACCCTGGACAAAGATGTAAGGCCGAACCTGCAGGCTGACGGCGGCGACGTCGAGCTGGTCAGTGTCGGCGACGACGGTGTGGTTCAGCTCAGGCTGACCGGCGCCTGCTCCGGCTGCCCGTTCTCGGCGATGACCCTGGCGGTCGGCGTCGAGCAGCGGCTCAAGGCAGCAGTGCCCGAGGTCGTTAGAGTCCAGTCCGTTCCATAGCCGCTGCATAGGGCCGCCCGGGCTCCCCAATCTGCAATCTCAAATCTGGAATCTAGAATGTCCTACGGCCAGGGGAGTCCCTCGAGAAAGCTCTGGCGATAGGCCGCGCTGTAGGGCAGCAGGTAGACAGCCGTCGTGAAGACCCCGACCCTCCGCGGCCTCCGGATTATGCGGTCGGTTATCGTCTCCATCGAGTAGAAGCGGTTCTTCAGCCAGGCCGGTTCGGTCGTGGTGACCATGGGTCGGTAGACCACGCGCGCCAGACTGCCGTCCGGTCGCAGGAAACGCGGTTCGATGAAGTCGAGGTCAATTTGCCTGAGCACTGACGCAATCTTGTCGTAGTCGGTCGGCATGCTCGGCTCCACGGGCATTACCAGGCGTGCGCCCACGAGCATCTTGTTGGCCTGCAGCGACTTGACCCGACGGTATAGCCGGTGAACCAGTTGGTGGTTGCCGGTGGCACGATGGAGCCGGCCGAGCAGGAACGATTCGTTGAGGTAGATCACTCTGGTACCGGCCTTGGACAGGAGGCGGATGAGCCGGGGCTGGTCAAACAAGCGGTCTGACGCATTGACGACCCACTGCCGATGATAGTCTCGGAGTCGACTGAAGACCTCCGTGTAGTAGTCCGGGACGGCAGCGACATCGTCGTCCAGCAGATGGATGCGTTTCCGCGGCAGGGCGATGACCTCGCCGATGACCTCATCGAGAGGGCGCATCAAGGTGTCGTTGCCGTAGTACAGATGCTCGGAACAGAGCGGCTTGACCGGCTCGGGGCAGAAGCATCCGCGCACAAACTGGGTGGTCTGCCGACCGGAGTCCATTTCCATGTTGACCTTGATTTGTCGCGGGGCGACATAGCCGGGGTGGCCGGACGCGACGTAGAGTGGTTGCAGCTGCCCGGATTCCGCATCGGTTCGCAGCCGGGACCAGATGTCGGTGATGTCGCCGACCACGCGGGGGCTGCACCATGCCGGCGCCGCTTCGCGCCAAGCTGCCACCTGCGGCCCAAAGAACACCGGCGTGCACCTACTGCCGGACCAGTTGTGCAGCAATTCCCGGGCTCGGTCGTCCTGGCCGAGACCGACGTGAACCAGGCAGAGACCGCGCTCAGGCCGCTCGGTGGGCTCTACCCGTTCGTCAAGATATCGCAGGTAGTCGTCGGGCTGAAGTAGCGCGGCCAGGCGCATAACCTCGATGTTGGGCTGCAGGAACAGTCGGGCTCCCTTCGGCGGGTAGCCCCTATCGAAGCGCTGGGAGTCGTCGGCCAGCACGACGGCCAGGATGGTCACTTCCGGAGCAGTTTCAGTATGTCGTTGAAGACGGTGAAGACGACGAGCGCGCCGATCATCGCCCAACCGATGCCCGCGGCCCAGTTGAGCTCCTTTTCGGTCAGGTTACGTCGCCGGATGCCGGCGATGCAGTCGAGGACAATCCGACCGCCGTCGAGCACCGGAATCGGGAGCAGGTTGACGAAGAACAGGTTGATGGAGAGCAGCGCCAGCAGGCTCAGGAAGAGCTCGACTCCCCATGAGGTGCCTTCGTAGGCGATGGTAGCTACGCCAATGGGGCCACCGACGCCCTCCCTCGCTTCCCGGTCACCCGATACCGCCCGTCGCAGCACTTCGAAGGTCATATACACGACGTATACCGACTGCCGAAAGCTCTCGCCAACCACGCCCAGTGCCGAGAGCCGTCGGTGCGGAAGGCCGGGCAGGAGACCCAAACCGTCCCGGGAGAACTTGAACGGCTTGCTGCTGACGACCACCGACTCCGACAGCACCCTGCCGGCACGGAGCCACGCCAGCAGCACCTTCCGGCCGCCCATCGTTGACGTCGCTGCTATGTAATCCGACCAGGTGACGATTGAATCGCCATCCACAGACACCAGCTGGTCACCCTTGCGCAACCCGAGCTTGCTCCCGGGGCTGCGCCCGTTCACGCGGCCGACGACCGGAGACGCGTAGTGCTCGATGTCCCAGGACAGGTCGACCATGACCCCGACTCGTGGGATCGGCCGGCCGTTCATCTTGATGATCTGCGGTGTGACCGAGTCACGGAGTTCGGCCCCGGCGCGGCGCCAGGTGATGGCGGTCGGGTTGGGGCCGATGCTCTGGACCGCGGCAACGAAGTCGTCCCACTTGGCCACCTCTTTCCCGCCGAACGAGACGATGGTGTCCCCGGGTTGGAGGCGCGTCTCCGCGGCCGGGCTGCCAGAATCAACCATGCCGACAACCGCCGGCAGGTAGCTGAGCCCCATGGCGGCGGGGACTTCGTAGTTGATGTCCAGTCTCCCGCCGGAGCGGTGGACCTTCAGCGGCACCGCAGTCCCGGCCTTCCTGGTGAGAGCGGCCTGCAAAGCCTGGAAGGTCTTGATTGTGTCGCCGGCAACGGCGACGATGGTGTCTCCGGGACGCAGGCCGGACTGGTAGGCATAGGAGTCCCGGGTGGCATTCACGACCGGCGGTGTTTCGACGATGCCGAATGAGCCGAACTGGATCATGTAGAGAAGCAGGCCGAGAATGAGATTGGATACCGGGCCGGCCGCGATTACCGCGACGCGGACGCCCAGCGGCTTGTTCATGTACCCGCCGGTCGGGGCCGGGACCGCATGTTGGCCGAGGCGGCCCCCGTCGGACGGTGCGGGCTTGGGTCCGGCCTTTTCTTCCTCGCCGACCATCTTGATGAAACCACCCAAGGGAATGGCCGACAGCCGGTACTCGGTTTCGCCGATCTTCTTCTTCAGGATGACCGGTCCGAAGCCGACCGAAAACACCTCGACCTGTATGTGCGAGAGCTTGGCTGCGACCAGGTGACCGAACTCGTGGAAGACTATCAGAATCCCGATGAACAGAATCACCCAGATGATTGACGAGAACATGCTATTCCTTTCGACGCAGGCGTCGGTCCGTGAGTGCCGCTGCCGCTTTGGTGGCCAGTGCGGCCGCAGACGATTCGATGCGCAGCAGTCGCTTGATACCGGGTTTCGCCGGTTGGTCCGAAGCGGCAAGGCCTGCGAGTACGCGGGCTATGACATGCGGGATATCACCGAAAGCGATCCGGTCTCCAATGAAGGCCTCGACCGCGACCTGGTTAGCCGCATTGAGGGCGCAGGTGGCGGCCGGGCCCATGTTCAGTGCTCGGTAGGCCAGTTTGAGACATGGGAAACGGTCATGGTTGACCGCGTGGAACTCGAGCCGGCCGACAGCGGCGAGGTCAAGTGTCCGGGTCAGCGAGGGCGTCCGGTCCGGCCAGGTCAGGCAGTACTGGAGCGGCAGGCGCATGTCCGGCAAGGAGAGCTGGGCCAGAACCGAGCCATCGTGAAACTCGACGAGCGAGTGAACGATCGACTGCGGGTGGATGACCGGCTCAACCTGGTCAGGCCTGAGACCGAACAACCGGCAGGTCTCGATGACCTCGAGGCCTTTGTTCATCAGTGTGGCCGAGTCGACTGTGATTTTGCGTCCCATCGACCAGGTCGGATGTTTGAGCACATCGGCGAGACGAGCCTTTGAGGGCAGGCCTCGCCGCCAGAATGGGCCGCCGGAAGCGGTCAGGATTACCCGTCGTATGTCGGTTGTCGGTCGCCCGCCAAGGCACTGGTGGACCGCCGACAATTCGGAGTCGATGGGGAGGACCATGCCGCCGCGCCGGCGCGCAAGCCGCATGACCGGTTCGCCGTAGCCGACCAGAATTTCCTTGGTGGCGAGAGCGACCTTCTTGCCGAGGTCGAGCGCGGCAACGACGGCCAGGAGCCCGGCAGTGCCGGACATTGCCATGACGACCATGTCGGTCGATCGAGCGGCTGCCGCGTCAATCAGAGCAGGCGGACCCCAACGAACGTCGGTCTGGGGTTCGAGCGCGTGCCGTGCGGCTTCGCAGGCCTGGTGGTCGCTCAGGATCACCTGGGCCGGCCGGAACTCCCGGGCCTGCTTACATATGCGGCGGACGGAGCGGTTGGCCGCGAGCACGCTGACTTCGAGACGGTCCGACAGGTGCCGGACAACGTCGAGGACGGAACGGCCGATGGAGCCGGTCGAACCGAGCAGGGCGATGCGCTGGCGTCTCACAGCAAGGTCTTCATGACGTTCAGATCATCGGCTGTCGTGAGCTTGAGATTGGTGCGGGGCCCGGGAATCCAGACCGGACGGACGCCCAGCCGCTCGACGAGTTCGCAGTCGTCGGTCGCGTCAAGGCGGGAGCGGAGTGCTGATTCGTGGGCGCGGCGCAGGAGTTCCAGATTGAAGAACTGCGGGGTCTGGACTGCCAGAAGCCCAGTGCGGTCGACGGTCGCAAGCACGTCCTTACCGTTGACCCGCTTCAGGGTGTCGGTGACCGGGCAGCCGTAGGTGGCCGCGCCGCGTTCCCGGCAAGCTCGGAAGCCCTTGGTCAGCATTCCCGCGTGGACAAGAGGGCGGACAGCATCGTGAACTGCCACAAAGCCCTGGGCGGGGAGGGCGGCAAGCCCGGCTCGAACGGAGTCGGCACGAATCTCGCCTCCGGGGACGACGCGGAGCAGCTTGCGGACTCCGTGGCTCCGTAGCATTCGCCGAACCACGCCGAGACGACGGGCAGGGGCGACCACAACGAATCCCAGGATCTGAGGGCAGCGTTCGAATGCCCTCACGCTGTGAATCAGGACCGGCTTGTCGGCCAGTTGGGCGAGTTGCTTGTAGCCACCGAATCGGTGTCCCTGACCGGCTGCTACGATCAGGCCGTACTTCGGAGAGTGGCCCAGAGCTCTAGTGCTCAAGCGCTCACGTGGGAGAGTCCTCCGCACTGCCGCCTTGGAGCGGGAAGGATGTTGGTGGGCATCCGGAGGTTCAATTCTGTATCCGGGCACTGGGGCACTAGACCACTTGACCACTTCCGGACTTCCCGAAGTACGCTATCTTCATCGCCTGGCGCACGAGCGCCATGGTTGCGGCGCCTTCCTCGCGTGCGCGGGCGGTACCCTGGTTCAGGATGTCCCAGACCGTATCCGGGCTCTTTTCGTAGACTGCTCGGCGCTCGCGAATCGGGGCGAGGAACCGGTTGAGGACGTCCATCAGCAGCTTCTTGCAGGCCACGCAGCCGATGGTGCCGGCCTTGCAGCGTTCCTCAATCTCCGACCTGCCCTCGGGGTTGAATACCTTGTGGTACGCATACACCACGCAGATCTCAGGATGACCCTTGTCGGTCGGGTGAATCCGCGCCGGGTCGGTAAGCGCGGTCGAGACCTTCTTCTTCACTTCCTCGGGCGGGTCGGAAAGGAATACCGCGTTGCCCAGGCTCTTGGACATCTTGGTGTTGCCGTCGAGGCCGACGAGGCGCGGCACGTCGCTCACCTTGGCATCCGGCTCGACCAGCGCCGGTGCGTAGGTCGCGTTGAACTTCCGGACAATCTTGCGGGTCTGCTCGATGTGGGGGAGCTGGTCCTCGCCGACCGGCACCAGGTGTGCCCGGCAGAACGTGATGTCCGCGGCCTGGCTGACCGGGTAGGAGAGGAATCCAAGCGGCATGGACTCGCCGAAGTTGTACTGGGCAGCCTCGGTCTTGATAGTCGGGTTGTGCGAAAGCTGCTGCACCGTGACCAGGTTCGAATAGACGATGGTCAGCTCGGCAATCTGCGGAACCATCGACTGTATGAACAGGGTCGCCTTGGCCGGGTCCAGGCCACAGGCAAGATTGTCCATGGCCACGTTCAGCACGTCCTGGTGCAGCCTCTCCGGGTGGTCGAAATGGGTCGTCAGCATCTGGACGTCGGCGAGGATGATGAACGTGTCGTACTCATCCTGCAGCTTCACCCGGTTCGCGACCGAGCCGGCATAGTGACCCAGGTGCAGGGGCCCTGTCGGTCGGTCGCCGGTCAAAATCCGCTTCTTTTCCATTGGGCGGATTATAGCCTGCGTTTGAGGGCAATCAAGGAAGGCGCGTGGGGCGAAGGAGAAACGAGAAGTCAGGGACCGGAATGCGGCAGTGCGAACTGCGGATCCAGCGAACCGCCAAGAGCGCCAATGGGCGAGCCATTCCGCTTGTTCCTACGGTGCGTTGCGCACTCGGAGCGAAGCGAAGTGTAGGAATCCCCGGGACTGCCAACCGCAAGTCGGCCCTGAGCCGCCCTGCCGGTCAATCTACAATCTGGGATCTACAATCTAGAATGCTGTTGCTGTTGGCAGGGAAGACGCCTGCGACAGATGTCTCTCACTGCGTCGCGGTGACTCGGATAAAAACGAGAGTCACGGATAGCCCAGTATCGCGGCAATGTCTTTGACCGAGCCGAGTATTTGATACCGAACTACCGTGCTCTCGAAGTTACTGACTCACCAGGGCCGGCATCACGCGTCGGCCGTCATAGTTCTGCTACCTGTCCTGGGCAATCGGGGTATTCGGTCGCGGCAATACCGGTCTTGCCGCTTGCCGGTTCACCCGACCACTACCATCAGGCAGCTCAACAGCACGCCCAGGGCTGTGAACAGCAGCCAAACATTGCTGCTTTTCATACCAGTCACTCCTCACCGCTGCCTGCCAATCGAACAGGACTAGACGGAGGCTGTCTCTGTCCGGCAGGCAGCTGCCAACACTCTCGAACCGGGCGATTTCTTCTGCCGGAGCCCACTTACCGCCCACGGGAAATGGGCCCGAAGCGCGGTTCCAGTCAGCGAGTACCGGGGGCGCTTCCCTTCGGTACCCGACTCTCAACGAACTATCCCTCTCAGATCCTCCGGCTCCTCCATGGGGCCTTGCCCAAGGTCCCGGAGCCAGTCGATAACCAACCCGAACTACAAATTGCATGATGCGTGCCACGGTGTGCTGTCCGCGATGGTGACGTATGTCTCATGTTTACAGGCACTAACGGCAAGACCTGCTCAATCGACGCACCTCAGCGCGTGCCGTCGGTACGTGCGCCGATTGTCGCATGTCGGGAAACTAGGAGACTTACAGTGGTGCGACAGAGACAAGACGCCCACCTGCGCGGATTCGAGCCATCGTAGCAGTGGGTGACATCTTGCCGTGCCTGGTGGGAATGCCTCTGGGCTACCGCAAACCGTAGTCCTACGGTCAACTGCCTCGAGCGCCACGGCCGCAAATGACGAATTGCAGACTGGTACTGGACTATGACCTTGGGCGCGAATGCGCCTCGTGGGAAACTCGCGCCGAAGGCGCGCTGGCCGTCAGCCGTGGGCTAATCTCGGAATAGGGCAGACGGGGCAGATGGGCGGGCGGAATCCAGTCGTGTCCTCGTAGCTTTGCCGTCTACCTGCTCACAACCGCCTTCTCCGTGGCATTGAAGCCGGGGGTGTCCAGACGGATGAAGTACACGCCAGGGGCGACCACGGCCCCGTTCTGGTCGGTGCGGTCCCAGAACACGCGGTGTTCACCTACCGTCACGCTCTCAGCAACGAGTCGTCTGACTTCCCGTCCCATCAGGTCGTAGATGCTAAGGTCGATACGACAAGCCGAGGAAACGGAGTAGCGCACCTCGTATCCGCCGGATGTCATCTGCACCTGTAATCCGGAGGCCAAAGCTGGGCGGGTCGAGGCCGGTTCCTCAGCCACGCCGCCTTCCACATCGCGCAGGACATAGACCTCAGTGCCATTGACACCGATGACGAAGATGCGCTCCCGGATAGGGTCAAGTTGGATATCCTGAATATGCGATTCATTCAGCAACATCTCCGGCACGATGATCGAGTCGGTGCTGCAATCCAGGACGGTTATGCAGCTCTCGTGGTCGGCATCAGGATTCATAAGGGCAAGATAGATCCGGTTGCTCCACGGCACCCAGCGCACCGCCTTGACGGTGCTGCCCCGGCGCCAGTACTCAACCTTCTTCACAACCGAGTCCGTGGCGCAGTCAACGACCCACAGCGAGTCCGGCGTGGCCCAAACGCCATCGTTGTCGGCGATGTAGACCTTCCCGTCTTGCTGGTCGACGGCAACCTCAGCAGTTAGCCCGTTCGCACCAATGCGGACGGGCAGCACGCCCACCAGCGTATCGCGCTCGGTGTCAATGATGCCCAAGTTGTAGGGAAAGGGTCCTCCCCAGTATCGTCCGACGACGGCTCTGTGGTGAGAATGGTTGAACAGCAGCGCGTCGGGCATGTCAGAGAAGACCGCGCTCACGTCAATCACTTTGAGGACTGAATCGGCGATGTAGTCGTAGACAGTCAGTTTCCTGCGTCCGCCTTGCCCTACGTAGAGCTTGTGTCCGACTGAGTCCCACGACGCGAAGTAACTCAGGAGCGGCAGCCGACGCACCACGGTGTCGGCAGCACAATCGAACGCGAACAGCGTGTCTCGCGCAGGCTGGTATAGCCTGTCTAAATCACTCAGATAGACATCCGTGCACCTGCTATTGTAGGCCTTCAATGACCCGACGATTGAATCGGTTACGCCGTCAATCACCAGCGTGCTATCGATGGTCGGGCCGTCGGGCTTGTAGTAGAGCTTCTGCCAGCGCCAGTTCCACGTGAAACTACGGTAATCACCACCGCTAGTCGGTATGTCGGCCTTCAGGCTGTAGGTCGAGCAATCGATCGCATAGAGTCCGCTGCCTCCTTGGACGTACAGTTTGTTGAGTTCAGGGACGAACATACCCGGCCCCACCCAACTGGGGAGCCTGATGACGGTGTCTATCTCCACCTGCGCAAACAGCGCCAGGGGAACGAGCAGCAGCAGAAGCTTCTTCACGAGCCCTCCTTTCTCGGTGGGGCGGTTGGCCCGCCGAGGGGCGATTTCGGGAACATCCTACTTGCCTCCATCCGTCGAGGCCGGATTCGACCCGAGCATGGCTCGATTCTAAGACTCGCGGGCGCGATTGTCAAACGGGCAGCCGCGCGTCTGGAATCGGCAATTGCGGCGCCGGAACCCTCCGTCACCTCCGCGTGGACGTCATGAGAGTTCTAGCCGAGTCCAAGACGTCCCTTATGTAACACGACGGCTGCACAATGGCGACCATGACCGGCGTGGAGTCTTTCCGTACCCGTACTTCGTCCGAGACCAGACCAAGAATGCCGCTGTACTCATGGAATAAGGT
>CAYOCZ010000109.1:0-3340 GCA_964402475.1 uncultured bacterium
GCCGGCGTCAAAGTGCTCCGGCAGTGGGCGGGTTCATACGAGATGAGCCCGGACGGCAATCCGCTCTGCGGCGCGACGCCGTTACGCGGGCTGCATGTATCGACCGGCATGAGCGGGCACGGGTTCATGTTCGCGCCGGCCCTGGGCAAGCTGATGGCCGAGCAGATGACCGACGGCCGCGCCTCGATACCGCTTGACGAGTTCTTCCTCTCCCGCAGCTTCGGCAAAGCCGAAGCCATGAAGTGACGGGCGGACGCGGCTAGCGTCCGGGGTCCCGTCATCCCGAGTCAGACGAGGAATCTCTCAGTCCCAACACAAAGACACCAAGACACGAAGGTTCCGGACAACCGGTAGTCGGATAACCGCCAAGGACGCCAAGCGCGCCAAGGCTCGGAGCGGAACTTCACCACAGAGACACAAAGACACGAAGGGTCCGGACAGCGTCAGTCGGGAATCGTCAAGCGGGGATAGCGTTTCGTGTCCAATGGGCCACGGAAGCCGCTCAGGTCTCCGGGAACCAGACTGCCGTGGCGTCACGCCTCGATGCGGGCCGGGGCTGTCCGCCTTCATCCGGCACGAAGACGCCGCAGCTGTAGCGGCGGCCGGGCCCGATGCCGTGCTCCTGCAGCCGCACCGATTCTCCCGGCGCAAGCCCGCGGACCTGCACCTCCCATCCGACTACGGCATTGTCGCCTACATGGCGGTATCGCCGCACATAGGGGCAGGCGTAGGAGTCCCTGTCACTTTCGGTGGGGTTCACCTGCTCCCGGTTCCGCTTCCGGCGCAGGGTCGGAACCGACCTGATGTCCAGGGCGCGGGACTGAGTCTCCAGCCACTCCTGGACCTCGTCACTATGGCGGCAGCGCTCGGCCACTACGAACATGCTCATCAGGCTTGGGGCCGGCCTGAGGTCGGAAGTTGTCGGCTTGCCCAGTATCAGCGTCACGCCGTCAAGGACGAGGCACTGGTCGGCCAGCGGCAGAAGCATCGGGGCGTCATCGGCGTTCAGACGGAATGCGAGGCGGGAAGTCGGTGTCAGGTCGAGAAAGCCGCGATGGGGGTTGCCCTGGACCGGGACTACCGCCAGCTCCATCTGTGCCGGCTCGCCAACCCACGGCACGGCACGCGCCACCGCCCGGTACACGAGGTAGCCATTATCGACGGGCAGCGGGGTCCCGCGTACGGGGAAGCTTAACTCAACGACGGGCATTGCTGATTATGGACGATGGGCCTCGCGTGTCAAATGGGCGGCCCCGCGTCAGGAGTCGCCTGCTGTATTGCCGGGACTTCTCTGGGTTCCCTGACCAGCTCTCCACTCACCGGCCAGCACCGAATGGCACCTCACATCCCGGTATGCGCCTTTGGCAAACCTGATCTGCCGCAGCGTTCCTTCGTGGCACATGCCGGCTTTCTCCAGCACCCGTTGCGACGCCCCGTTGTCTTCCCAGCAGCATGCATCAATGCGGTTCAGGCCAATGGTGTCGAACCCGTAGCCGAGGACTGCGCGCGCGGCCTCGGTAGCTATTCCCTTTCCCCATAACTCACGGGCGACCTCGTATGCCAATCGCCCGCTGGAATGAACCCTATCAAGTTGAGCAAGCGAGACGAGCCCGACGACGCATTCACTCTCCTTCAGGACAATCACCCAGGCCGGCCGTCGGGCCTCGGTCCGGAGCCCGAGCCACCGCCTTATGCTCTCCTCCACGACATCTTGCGAAGCGGGTGGTTCGGACCGCATGTACCGATGGATCTCAGCGTCGGACTGATACCGGTAGATGGCAGGAGCGTCTGAGAGCTCCAAAGGTCTGAGAACGAGCCGGCGGGTTTCGATGGCCGGCGGCTCCAAGCTGGGCACGAGCCATTATGGGCAATGGGGCTTGCGTGTCAAATGGGAGGGGAGACGCGCCGAAGGCGCGTTGGGGCCGTAGGCCGCTAGCCGTCGGGCGTCAGCTCGCTATCGCCGCGCGTCAGGAATTGCCTGCTGCGTCCCCGGGATTCCCTGGGTGAAGTAGCTCTGAAGACAGAGCCGGGGACGCAACCGAAGCGTCCCCGGCGTTCAAGTGTCAGGCAGCCTAACGCACTATCGTGAACGGATGGGTGTCGGTGCGTCCGTCGGCCCGGACCTGTAGGAAGTAGGCGCCGGGTGCGGCTTCGGAGCCGACGTTCCACGTCGTCACGGCGTCTCCGGCCGGGAGTTGCCAGCCGGTCACGGCCCTGCCGCTGACGTCGAGCACGGTCAGCTCGCGCGCCGGCCCGGACGTCTGCATCCGTACCGCTCTGCCAACGCGGGCCACGCTCGGAACAACCGCCACCCTCGCGGCCAGCCACGGCTTGTCGTTCTGGCTGATGCCGGTGCCCAGCACGAGGTAGTCCATGTAGGCCGTCATCAGGGCGTCGTGGTCGGTTCCACTCGTCGCGCCGAAGACGGTCGAAGACAAGACCGTGCGGTAGCCGGAAGCCTCGTTGCAGACCGCACGCCCGATACCATCCTGGCTGCGTAGGATGACCGTTCCGCCGTCAGCGCCGAACTCATCCACGTAGCTGTCCGGCCCCTGCTGGTAGGGATACCCGAAGCTGAAGCCTTCGGCAAATGAGCCCGCTTCCCCGGTCAGAGACTGGACATTGCCGGTGGTGTTCCCCCAGCCGTCGCCGAGGTACGAGGTGCCGAAAAAGGGCCAGAGCTCACTGGTGCGGTTGGAGTAACCGAAGTCGCCGCCCTCGGCATAGACCGGGCGACCGGAATTGAGGAAGGAGATCAACTGGGTCATTTCCGTCGAACCGACGGTGCAGTTGTCCCCTCAGCACCGGTACCAACCCATCAGGCAGAAGATGGCGTCGAACCCGTCCAGGCTGGCGGGCAGGATGCGTTCGGATACCGTAACCGTATGGCCGAGGTCGGTCAGCGCCTTCTCCACGTGGTACGCGCAGTTGATCGAGTCACCGACCGCCGGGTCGTAGAATCGGTCGAGCGTGTCGTAATTCCAGACGCAGACGTTTGCTGCCGGCAAAGCGGCCGGTACGGCCAGGCACAACGTCAGCGCCAATAGGACCTTCTCAGTACGCATTGTTCCTCCTTTGGCTGCGGTAGGTCGAGTAAAACATAACCTGCGGCTCGGCTCCAGTCAAGCCGCGGGCGCCGCATTCCTGAGCGTCGAGCGGCGAACCGCCAAGAGCGCCAAGTTGGCCTCGGCGGCCCCTGTCGGACAGCGCGGGTCTGCTAATCTACGATTTTGAATCTGGAATCTGGAATGTGTTGTGGGATGCCAGCGGTTCGGTCTGGGAATAGGCACGGTCCGCCATGGACAATCGAACTCGCCCGGTGGAACGGAATTGAGTCGTG
>CAYOCZ010000109.1:3440-9560 GCA_964402475.1 uncultured bacterium
CCTCGCTAGTATTCCTCTTCCTCATCTTCGTCCCCGCCGCCGGGTGGTCGCCGTCGGAGGCGGAAGTTGTTGAAGTTGTAGCTGACATTGAGCATCACGACCGGCGCATCCCGGGTGAACCGCGTGTGGCTGTAGAACCTCTCGCCCTCGGAGGTGAACTCGTTGACGCCGGTGCCGAGGACATCATTGACCTGAAGTGTCAACGACAGCCTGCGACCAAACAGCTCCTGCCTCACTGCGACGTCGGTCATCAGGTACCCCTTACGTTCTCCCTGGGAGGTCGCCGACGGGCTGTGATAGCTGCCGGACGCCTGCAGCCTGGTCCCGGTCGGCAGTTTGAACTCGCTGCCGACCCTCGTTCGCCAGTTCAGGCTCGTCCGCGGCGTATCCCCGGCTGCTACCCGGTAGCTGTAGCCGTCACCCATCAGGTTGACGGTCCACCAGTCGAACGGACTCAGGTTGAGCACGGTCTCAATCCCGAGCGAGTGGTCGGTCCCGACATTGTCATACGAATGCAGGATGACGTTGGGCGCGAACACCGATTGGACCCGCTCGATCTTGTCGTGCACCACCCGGTAGTACCCTTCAACCGAGAGCCGGTTCGGGCCGAACGGGAGCCGGTAGGACGTCTCGTATGAGTCGATGTATTCAGGCTCGAGCGCCGGGTTGCCCTGCCGCACCGTGTAGGCGTCCCGCCAGGTCGGGAACGGTTCGAGGCTCCACCAGCGCGGGCGCTGGATGCGTCGGGCGTAGCTCGCTGTCAGTTGCTGCTGCGCGGGGAGCTGGTAGGACACGTGCGCTGACGGGAATACGTCCCAGCGCGCGACGGCGAACGTATCCGGTTCCCCGACCAGCACGATTGCCCGGTCGGTACGTTCACCTCGCAGGCCAACCTGGAACCCGAACTTGTCGATGGCCCCTGCGTAGAGCGAGTAGAGCGCGTGGATGTCGCGAGTGTAGTTGGTCTTGTGGCTGTACTCGGGCCTGAGCTGGTAGCTGTTCTGGTCCGGGTCGAATTCGTAGGCCTCGTTTGTGTCCGCCGACCACCGGAGTTGACCCTGGTACCCGGCCTCCAGCCTGTCGGTCTTGCGGAGCGGAAGTGTGTAGTCCAGCTTGAGTGTCAAGCGGCTTCGCGGCCCCGCTTCGGTCGTACGCCAACCGCCGATGGTATCGGCCCGCGTCGAGTCGGGGTGAAGTTCGGTAGTCGATTCCTCGTCGGCATCGCGCCCGCTCCAGGATGCCCGCGCCAGGATGTTGTGTCCGTTTGCCGCGAAGTCATGCTGGTGGTCGATGTCGAACGCAAAGTGACTGCCCTTCCTGCGCCAGGTGCCGGCGCTGACGAACCGGCCTGTGTCGCCCGGGACGCTCCACTCTGTGAACGTGAGGTCGTTCGTGCCCTCCATCGCGCGGCCGCCGTAGCTGCCCCTGAAGCTCAGCCGGTCGGCACCGGTAAGCTGCAGTTCGGTCCCGGCCCGCACCCCGTGCGAAGGCTGGTCACGGGTTGTTTTCCCGGTAGCACTGGTGTGCCACGTCGTGTCACCCCGGCCTGTCCAGCTTTCCGATGTCCTCGCCCCGGGGTATTCCCGGGTGTTGTAGTCGGCACCGATGAACGCGGTGAGGATCCCGGTCCGACCGCTCAGCAGGAAGTCGCCACCGTACTTCTTGCCGAGTCCGACGTTGGTGTTGAAAACGCCGCTGATGCCGCTTTCCCGCTTCTTCTTCAGGATGATGTTGATGATACCCGAGACGCCGTCCGGGTCGTACTTGGCGGATGGATTGGTGATTATCTCGATGTTCTTGATTGTCGAAGCCGGCGTCTGCTGCAGGACATCGCTTGCCTCCAGGATACTCGGGCGGCCGTCGATGAGGACGGTGAAGTTCTCGCTGCCGCGCAGGCTGATGTTGCCCTCGATGTCCACCTCGACCGACGAGACGTTTTCGAGGACCTCGACCGCGGTTCCCGACGCTGCCGTCGCCATTCGGCTGACCTCGACCACCTTCTTGTCGATCTTGTAGGTGAGCTGTGGCCGGTCGGCAACTGTCTCGGCGCCCTCGACCCGGATGAGCTTCTGCGGCAACCGGACCAGGCCGGTGTTTAGTACTTCACCGGCCTCGAGCTGCAGGTCGGCGACCTTTCTGGTTTCATAGCCGATGAACGAAACCTCCAGGTTGTAGCTGCCGGCTGGGATTCCGGACAGCCGGAACTTGCCGTCGAGTCCGGTGACGGTGCCGTTGACCTGCAGGCCGTCGCGCTGCTGGTAGATGATGATGTTGGCGTACTCAATGGGGACATTCAGGTTCTCATCGTACACCGTACCGGTAACCGCCGCGGGTCTGGAATCCGGGCGGGGCTGGGCGGAGGAAACGCCGACTGCGGCAACCAGCAGGACTAGTCCAAGGGTCACTTCATGTTTCAAGGGTACTCCTAGTTTGGCCGGACGAGTATACCGACTTACGCACGTCACTGTCAATATAGACCCGCCGGACACCGGTTCTCTGCGGCAGAACCGCTCGACCCGTACGAAATGGCGCGCGCTCGACCCCAAGCCGCCGATTCCGGCCTGGACCGAGGGTCTCATCCCCCGCTGGCCGCTTCTCCGTCTCAGCCGTCAAGGGGTGAAACCATGCACCCCCAACTCAGGGCAGCGGGGTTCCGTGCAAGGGGTAACTCAACTCAACTACCGGCATGCGTCATTATGGGCTGTGCGGCCTGCGTGTCAAATGGGCGGGGGAGATGCGCCGACAGCTAGCGGCTAGAAGCCTCGAACAATCGTCAATCTGAAATCAGCGCCTCGCGTGAGGAATTGCCCCGCTTGTCACCGGGATTCCCATTGCCTTGACATGCTTCCGACTAGAAATTGGGGAAGGGTCCCTCTTTTGCCCCGGTGTGGGAGCACCCCGGTCTCTCCTTCGTCCTCGACGGCCTGAGAATCCGACTCCAGCAGCAATCCGGGAAGCGGGGGCATCCTCTGCCTCTCGTCGCGGTCATGTTTGACAGATTGGGCCACTCGGCTTACCCTGAGGCATGAGAGAAAGACCCGCCGTCGCCACGCGCCTGCTTGCGCTCTGCTTGACGGGCAACCTTGCTCTTCGGACTGCAGCGGCTTCACAGCCGGTCTCGGACGATCTCGGTACGTTCTCGATTGTCGCCTGGGATTCGGCCACCGGCGAACTCGGAGTGGCCGTGCACTCGAAATCGCTGGCGGTCGGGAGCGCGGTTCCTTTCGCCACGCCCGGCATCGGCGCGGTCGCGACGCAGGCACGGAGCAACCTGAGCTACGGGCCTGACGGCATATCACTGCTGCAATCCGGTGTGCCGGTCGAGCAGGTCGTAGACAGTCTCACATCAAAGGACCCCAGCCCTGAAATCCGCCAACTGGGCATTGTCGACGCACCCGGGCGAGCCGCATGCCATACCGGCGCTGGGTGCTCCGAATGGGCGGGTCATATCGTCGGTCATCACTACGCGGTCCAGGGAAACATCCTCGCAAGTGAACAGGTTGCGAAGAACATGGCAAGCGCCTTCGAGGCAGCCGGGGGCACGCTTGCCGAGCGACTGCTTGCCGCACTCGAAGCCGGACAAAGCGCTGGCGGCGACAGGCGGGGCCAGCAATCAGCAGCGCTGCTTGTCGTCAGGGAGGGCGCACCCGGTTTCGTCGACCTGGGGTTGATGACCACGAACAGCCGATTGTGGAGCTCGGGCGCATCTATCGGCTCCGCGAACAGGGCAGTCTGTGGTCCTTTCGTTGCCACTTCGGGAAGGAGCTACTCGATTCCGGTCGCGCGGCTGAAGCTGAGCGCGAATTCGGAATCGCCGTGGCGATTGCCGACAGGTACCCGGAGGATGTCCAGGTTCAGAACGGGGTGGCATGGGAACTGGCCGGCAGCAGTACGATGCTCGACGCGGCACTGAGATTCGGCCGGCGGGCGGTGGAGATACTCCCAGACAACGGGAACATATGGGATACCCTCGGAGCGGTCTACTTCAAACGGGGTGAAATGAAAGAGGCGATCGAGGCTCAAACAAGGGCGGTGGCGCTCAGCCCGGACAACGACGAGTTCAAGCAGAAGTTGGAGGAGTGGAAGGCCGAATCCGGCAACCGGTAGGTGGAGGGATTTGTCCGCGCAGGTGCGGGAGAGGCGATCCAAAGGACGCGAGCCCTCTCATTCCGGATTCAAGACCGGAGATTGCAGATTGCCGGAGGATAAGGGTCCAGGCGTCAAGGGGTCGAGTGGTTCGGAAGAACGATTGGCCGCGACGACGGCCCCTGTCGGACAGCGCGGGTCTGCGGACCTACAATCTTGAATCTGCAATCTGGAATGGAACGGCGCGTCAGGAGTTGCCTGCTGCGTCGCCGGGACTTCTGCTACATTGACATGCGTCGGGATTAAGTTCATTAATGTGTTCCCGAAACTCCCTTCTGAATGGGTTTACACCGAACGAGCAGGATCAATTCATTTCCTTTCTAACGAGGGCTTCCATTAATGCAAAGAACGAATTGGAGCGAGGTCTGAGTGGAACATGCCGCAACTCTGACGAGTAAGCCAGTAGGCAAGACACTATTGCAGCTCACCATTCCAATGGTCGCAGGAATGATCGGAATTGTGATATTCAATCTGGTTGACACCTATTTTGTTGGTCTACTGGGAACCGACCAATTGGCGGCTATGAGTTTCACATTTCCCCTGGTGATGATTCAGGGGAGTATTTCCATGGGGTTGGGGGTAGGTGCATCCGCAGTCGTATCTCGTCTGATCGGCCAGGGAAATCACAACAAGGTCAAACGTCAAGCAACGGATTCGCTGTTGCTGGCACTTATCGTTGTCATCATATTGATGTTTGCCGGTCTGTTCACTATTACACCAGTTTTCACATTGCTGGGTGCCAAGGGAAGAGTACTGGTACTCGCCAAGGAGTACATGTGGATCTGGTACATCGGAGTGCCATTCCTGGTCATTCCCATGGTGGGCAACAACATAATCCGAGCTTCAGGCAATACAGTCATTCCTGCGGCAGTGATGCTGATAGCTGCCGGCATCAATGCAATACTCGATCCCCTGCTGATCTTTGGCATAGGACCTTTTCCTGCGTTGGGCTTGAGAGGTGCTGCACTGGCTACAGTCATTTCCAGAGCAGGGACTTTGCTTGCTGCGCTGTACTTTCTGAATTTCAAATTCAAGATGCTTGCCTTCAAGCTCCCGAAATTCCACGAAATGCTCTCTTCCTGGAAGGAGATGCTGTTTGTGGGTATCCCTGCAGCAATTACTCTGTTGATCTTGCCATTGTCCATGGCTGTTGTTACCCGGATGGTCTCGGGATTCGGCAAGGAAGCTGTGGCTGCGATTGGTGTTGGTACGCGGATTGAGATGTTCGCACTTTCACCAATAATGGCCCTGAGCGCCGTCTTCCTTCCTTTTGTGGGCCAAAACCTGGGCGCCGGAAGAACGGACCGAATCAAAGAAGGCATGAAGATAGGTCCGCTTTTCTCACTGGTTTTCGGGGCTGCTATCTTTGTGATATCCCTGTTTGGAGGGCGATTGATAGGCAGGCTATTCAGCCAGGACCACAAAGTAGTTGAACTGGTGTACAGATACCTGGCGATAGTTTCCGGAGGCTACGGTCTGCTTGGAGTGATGAGGATTAATGCTTCAGTCTTCAATGCCATCAGGAGACCTTTTCAATCCATGGCCCTGGACCTGCTCAGAGCCTTCGTGTTATATGTCCCTCTGGCCTATGTCTTTTCGGTCTTTCTCAACGTAGAAGGCATATTTCTGGGAGGATTGGCCTCTTCGATAATTGCCGGGGTCGTTTCCTGGCTATGGGTGACCTCCTCAGTAGACAGACTTGGTATGGCGACGCGTTGATGTTTCAAGCCTCAATATTGAAGACAGTTAGACCGCCGCAACGGGGTAGACAGGTCAGGACGACGTGTCGCCGGAGGGGGGATGGGCGTCCGGGTCGGGTTCGAGGCGGGTAGAGGGATCCGCGATGGCGTCGGACTCGGCCAGGTCCTGCTTCAGCTTCCGGAGATAGTCGTCAGGCAAAGAGCACTCCAGTGCACGGTTCACCCCAAGGGGTTACAGGTGCACGTGCGGAAAACGGGGACTGTACCGCGCCGT
>CAYOCZ010000110.1:0-9508 GCA_964402475.1 uncultured bacterium
ACGTGGCACCAGTGGCAGGCCGAATAGCCGATGGAGAGGAAGATCGGCTTGTCTTTCTCTTTCGCCCTGCTCAGCGCTTCGTCGCCCCAGGGGTACCAGTCGACCGGGTTCTCCGCATGGTCGCGGAGATAAGGGCTGGCTTCGTTGGCGAGGCGGTTGGACATCGGCAGAAGAGACTATTGCAGGCGATGCATCAAGTCAAAGGTCAAAAGCCAAAGGTCAAAAGCCAAGACGGCAGACAGAAGGCGAACCGCCAAGAGCGCCAAGCTCGGCCCGTCATTCCGACCGAAGTGGAGGAATCTCTCGGCCCCTGCCAAATGCAAACTGGGAATTGGAAACTCGCGCGTAGCGCGTGGGTTCCCTCGCCCCTTGACGGAGAGGGGAAGAGTGAGGGGCAGCTGTCAGGCGTTGGCTGTGAATTGTGGGCCGTCAGTGACGGTCAGGTGAGACGACCGCGCATTGACCCGGCAGGTGTTAGTGTCGTGTCCCCAGCGCACCTGACCGCATGTCTCCCGGTTTGGCCATGGCCTTGACCAGCTCCTTAAGGAACTGGCGAAGCGTCTCGATGACAAACGGACAGAACTTGTCGGACAACATGAGTTGGTCGCGGTCGCCTACACTAGTGAGATCTGGGTGCGTTTCCGCGAAATTACGGGCCGCCCGGGAAGCGTCATTCTCCGCCAGCTTCCCGCGCATGTGGACAACTACGTTTCTGATGTTGGTCAAGCTGGATATGGCGTTCCATGTGGGCGACTCATCGGGGAACGCCACACCTGCCACCTTCTTCAGGTAGGCACGAGACCTGTAGACTCCCTGTCCTTTGAGGTCGGACGAAGGCAGCCTGAGTTCCATTCTTCTCTTGCAGCCCTGACAGAGTTCTTCGAGTTTTACTTCGAGAGTCGAATAGCACGCCACAAAGAGCGAGGACCGGAGGATCTGTGGGAACGTCCCCTCCGCCGCCAGCCAGTCGTCCTCGTGAAACGTGAAGAAGTCGCTCTTGGCCACGTCGTCCATGCCGGCTGTCTGGCTCTTGAACCATTCCTCCGTCTCTCCACGATACCTGACAACAGCTCTCTCCATTACGCGGCAGTAATCCTCCAGTTCGTTGAGCTCCTGGTCAATGAAGATGAACGAGAAGAGCATGTGGTCAGTGTTCCGCTACCAGAGGGCTGTTTCGATTCCCGGCGAAGGGGATTTCGGTGACATCTTGTCTTGTTCCTTGCTCGTCAAGGCCGGGCGGGGTTCGGGGTTCACCATCAGGCGAATGCTGCATATTCCGGCCGGGATGTCAAGGCGGCGGGGCGCAGTGCGCGCTTCCTTCACTCCTCTGGGTTTGGCACGTACCAGAAATCCCGGCACGATCTAGCGCGAATGCGGGGTTCCGGGGACGGCGCAGGCCCCGCACGTTGTCTGCTTGCGTCGCTTCTCCCAGAATCCCAACTCTTGGCCACACAGGACGCAGCGCTTCTCTTTCTCGCGGCGCAGCCGCAAGCTGGCCGAGAGTCCTGATTGTTCCTCATCCATGCGCCGCAGTAGTTCCCGCGGGAACGCGCCGCGTGCGTGCAGTTTCCAGAGTCTTGCCCACCGGTCTTGACTTCCGGTCGCCACCATTGACTCCCCGCGGCTCAATGCGATAGACCACACAAGATCGTCGTGGGCGGGTCGCTGGTCCTCTCTTTCGAGAGACTCGACGGAAAGGCCCCTTTCCCAGTTCGTGAACCCGACGCCACCGTCGGCGTTCCCAAAGAACAGAATAGCATCGCGTGTGGCGAAACCTACGCAGGTTAGAGGAAACGGTATTGACAACTTGCCTCTGGTGACCAACGTCAAGTCTGGAACACGCCACACCGCCACGCAAGCCCCTCCGACTCCGACGAGGAGGCTCCCGTCAGAGCTGAATGCCACTCCGGATATTGCATGGTCGTTCTGTTCCGAGACAGACTTGACCATCCGTCCGTCTTTGGAGTGCCACAGCCTCACTACACCTGCCATGTCCCCGGATGCGATGTACTGCCCGTCAGGACCGAACGCGAGGGAGCGGACCCCGCTATCTCCGCTCGGGCCGCCGTGTCCAGAGAGCGTCGCGACTTCGCGGAGCTCCTTGACGTCCCAGACGCCGGCGGAAGTGGGATCATGTCGCCCGGTCACGAGCAGCCGCCCGGTGGGGTCGAACACGCAAGGGAAAGTCAGCCCCACAGCATCCTTCAGCACGGTCGCATCGGTCTTCGACTGCAAGCGCTTAACTCGCACAGTGAAGTCGCAGGCGGTCCAGACAAGCAAACTGCCGTCAGGGCTGAAGGCGACTGCATTTACAGTCCCAGAGTCAACGGTGTCAACGGTACTGGGTGGTCGTCGCTCCAACGTGTCCCATAGTCGGATACCGCCATCGAAACATGACGTTGCCAGCATTTGTCCGTCCGGTCTCAGAGCGACAGAGGCCACACCGTCTGGATGCTCGAACTCAGCCATCTGATCGGCGTGCAATCGGGGGGAAGGGAACTTCTCCTTCGCCGAGGTCAAGATTGACTCCGCATCCAGGTGTCCGAAATACGTACGAAGCCGAATTGACGCATCCGCCTTAGCAACGAGGTCCGCCACCGCATCCTTGTCTCTCTTCGCCTCAGCGTCGGGATAGACGTGCGAGGCAATGTCCTGCTGCAGCTCGTCCAGTTGCCGTGCGGCTTGGTCAGCGGCAGACCCGCGCAGTCTCTCGATCAGAGCTGCAACCTCAGAACTTATGCCATCAAAGTCGGGGTCGCTGTAGACCTTCAGGCAGTATTCCCTGTCGAGTCTGATAGCCGCCTCAAGGCTGGGCAGTGCGCTTTCGGGTTCCCGAAGTAGCGCCGAGTACTTGGCCGAGTGATAGTGGCTTTCACTCAGGCGTGGGTATGCTTCGATTGCCCGGCACACGGCCTTCCGAGCTTCTTCCAGCGACGTTCGCGATTCGGTGGGTTGACCAGAGACAGCCAGGTCGCTGGCACATGCCCATAAGGCGATTGACAGGTGCAGTCCGCTTTCGCCTACCCATCGTGCGAACTCGGGAGCGGCGAGAAGCTCCGCCTCGCCATACCTGACGGCTTGTTTGAGGTGAAGTTTCGCCTGCTCGAGGTCGACGACGTTATCGTCACGGTCGAGGCCGTAGAGGTACAGCTTGCCTATTTGGTATTCGATGAAGAAGTCGGCGTCGTTCTTCCGTTCGGCTTGCAGAAATGCCTCAAGCGCCCTGTCGAGGAGACCTTTGGACAGCCGCTCACTGCCGATACGATAGAGCTCACGAGCCTGGGTCAACAACGGACTCTCAAGAGTCTTGTGGATTTCGTCCAGCTTCGCGACTATGTCAGTCAGTCGCCGGTTCTGTGCCTCTGCCTGGCTCAGCAGTAGTTCCAGCCCGTAGGTCCAATCGGCCCGCAGCGTGTCGATAGAAGCATCGACCTGTGATAGCTTCTGCGCAAGCATGTCGGCACCCTTTGCGACAACCCCGGCCACAAACAAGTCACCGACTACGGTCGCGAGCGTGTTGTGGGATATGGCCCGTCGGAGTGCGGTGTCCGGTGAACGCACGGCGCCCGACGAAGGGTCCCTCCAAAATGAGTTCTCCTTGAGGTGGTCCCGAAAGGGCTGACTACCGAAGGCTAGCATTCGCGCTTATCGCCCTTCTGCCGTCAGAGCCTGCGCCCGCACTTGGCGTACACATCTTTGGGGGATTTCGGGGCATCTTACTCGCCTCCTACTGCGTCAAGGCCGAGGGTTCGGAGGGGCGGGGACATCTTACTTCACTCCTTCCGCGTCAAGGCCGGGCGGGATTCGGGGCACTCCATCAGGCGAATCGTAACCAGGTGGACGTGAATGTCAAGGCGGCGGGGCTGGACAGCCGACGGCTTGCGGCTCACGGTTCACCGCAGGCCTGGCATAAGGGGCTTGAGGAGGCCGGGGATTTCGAACTGGTCGTGGGTCAACACGCCGGTCTGGAAGCCGTTGGCCTCGAAGTCGCGCCACTGGGCGAAGTAGCGACCCTTGGTGAAGCGCTGACCGCCTTTGTGAGCTCTGAAGTCACGTCGCAACATCCCTCGTTGCTCCAGTTCCTGCAGTATCCTGCGGGCATACGTGTCCATCCCGAGCTGGCACAGCTCGCAGGCCTCTCTTGCGCTCAAGTTCTCGGGCGCTTCAAGATACTCCAGAATCAGCCTTGCCGGGCTCTTGTCTCCGTTCACCTAGCGTCTCTTCCGTTTCCTCGGCTTGTCGCTGACCATGCCCGCGTCCGGAGTGGACGTGTCGATGTCTAGCTGCTCATGACTGTGAGGGGCGGCCGAAGTGGGAGCATCGGATTCGGGGATTTGGAAGCGGAGCCCCGAATCCTCCACGTAGTCGGCGCTGAGTTCCATCGAGACCCACTGTCGGTTCAGGCGTTCCGCGACGTACCCTGTCGTGTTCGAACCGGCGAAAGGATCGACCACGAGGTCGCCCGGCTCCGTCAGGAAGTTAATGAAGAAGCGCGGTAACTCGGCAGGGTAGCGGGCCGGGTGGATCTTGCGCTTCATGCGCTTCAGCGCCGAGAAGTAGCTGCTGTGGCTTTCATTGTTGCCGCACTCAATGAGGTTGCCGGGAATGGAGCCGCCGCGGTCCAGCGCGAAAGTCTCCTTGATGTTGTGGCCGGAAGGTCGAATCGTCCGAGTCACACCTTTGCGAATGAGGCGGAGCATGTCCTTGCTATACGGCTGCAGTACCCTGGAATTATCTGCCTTGGGGCTCGGCGTCTTACCCAGCCAGTATATGTACTCGACGGAGTCCTTCACGCGCAGCCGTCGCACGTTTACCCACTCCGCCGGGGCCGGGAGTTTTGCCGGGTTGTACCAGAAGAACTCCTGGCACAGATGGAATCCGATTCCATCGCACAGATGCAGCAGCAAACGAACATGGTACAGCGACCGTGTCGGCTTACCCGGCGTCCACGCCCCGCCTATATTGAGGACGAAGCTCCCCGATGGCTTGAGAATCCGCCGTACCTCCACCGCAAACGGCGAGAACCAGTTGATGTAGTTGGCTTGGTCCGCGTTACCGTACTCCTTCTTGAAGTGCAACGCGTAAGGTGGCGACGTCATCACAAGGTCGACCGAATCGGCCGGCATGTCGCGCATTACGTCGAGTGAGTCGCCGCAGTATGCCTTGCCCAAACGCGTATGGTATGCGGTCTTCATCGCTATGTGATGCTCTGAAGAAGCTGCTCAAGCGACGTGTACCAGGGCGGTTCCACCGGGGACGTCGGCAGCGGCACTCGATGCATAACGGCCATCTTCGACTTGTACTTAGGATGCCTGGCCAGGTTCCTGCTCTCTATGAACATGAACCCGGTCCAGTCGTGCGTCTTCTTGCCCAGGCAGACGGCCAGGATCTCGAACTGGTCATATCCGTAGAAGCGGCTACTTTTGTCGCTCTTCGACGCTCTTGTCTTCTGAGTCTCCACCTTGAAAGCCGTGATCTCTCCGTCCTGTCTGTAGGCTTCCTCTGCGTCGCGGACGTTCTTGCACTCCACTCGCAAACGTACGTTGGCAGCTCCCGGCAGCCAGATCGAGTAGTCGGGGTATGCATCTTTGTCATGGACTTCGTAGCGTGTGACAAGCCCCGCGTCCTGCAGTTTCTTGATGTGCTTGCCCAAGTGCACCTCAGCGACTGCCCCCTCTAGGGTGACCTTTGCGCGGAAACGGAGGTTGATGGCATCCAGCAACTCATCCTTAGTCAGGCCATACTCCAACTCGATGGCGTGTTTCCGTGCGTCGGTCATTCCTTTGCTCCTATGTCGTTCGGTCGTTCTGGCTCGCTCTGAACGGCACGTTGCAGTCTTGGCTGTTCTTGAACGGCGGGTCGAGGTAGATCAGGTCAACCGACTCCTCTTCGATGTAGCGGCGTAGGATATCAAGATTGTCGCCGCAGTAGAGCAGGTTCGGCGGGTTCCCGTCGGGCATCAGGGGTGATGATAAGCCGAACGGGGCCGGTGTCAAACAGCGCAAGTGCGCCGTTCGCCGGTTTGGGCGAAGGTTCTGGCAGAGAATGAGGCAGAGGTTGAGGTAAAGGTTGAGGCAGAGGCCGAGGCGGAGGAAGAGGCAGAGAACGCGGCAGAGGACGTGACAGGGAATGAGGCAAAGAGCGAGGCCGAGGACGAGGCAAAGGACTTGGCAGGGGACTTGGTAGAGAACTTGCCGAAGAGCTTGGCAGAAAGCTTACCAAAGAGCTAGGTAGAGAGCTAGGCAGAGAGCTTGGTAAAGAGCTTGGCAGAGAACTTGGCAAAGAGCTTGCCATAGAGCTTGGCAAAGAACTTACCAGAGAGCTTGGTAAAGAGCTTGCCAGAGAGCTTGGCAGAGTATCTACCCAGCGCAGGGGTCAATCAGGTGCGATACGTCCTAACAGTTGTCCACACAGCCAGTTGCGCGAGTTTCCGAGACCGTCGCGAGTATACAAAGTCGTATAATTCCCCGAGAATGAGGCGGGCGCCGGATGCCTTCATTTTCTCATCCAACCCGAGGCCGAAGGGGCAGACAGGGGAAACGGCGAAGAGCTGATCAGGGCGCCGAGAGGCGGAGAGGACTATCCGCAGATTGCGCAGACGACACGCACTGTCGGACAGGGGCCGCAGAGGCCAAGTGCCGCCCTGCTCGTTCCTACGGTCGCGAAGCGTCACGCAGCGAAGCGGAGTCGAAGGGTCTCTCAGAGTGAACCGCCAAGACGCCAAGAACGTCCGGAGAGGACTATCCACAGATTTCGCAGATTACACAGATGGTTCGGATTCGGGCCGGAGCTTGTGCTTGAGCTTGCGTTCTTGAGCGGTGCAGCACGAGGCGCTGCGACTTGACATCCGGGCCGGTTTGCGCTATCAGTTGAGTATGCCAGTTATTGCCAGGTTCTATGGTATCACCGTGAAGATGTACTTCCGCGAGCACGGAGTGCCGCATTTCCACGCCGTGTATGGTGAGTTCAACGGCGTGTTCGATGTCTCAACCCTAGAGATGATTGAGGGCGACCTGCCCGGGCGCGCGCAACGGCTGGTCAGGGACTGGGCCGAGCGGTACCGCGACGAACTGGCCAGGATGTGGCAGACTCAGGAGTACAAGCTGCTGCCGGGGCTGGACTAGCATGACAACACTCAGTGTTTATCCGAAGGTGAAAGCGGTACGGCCACTCGCCGGTAAGAGGCTGCTGGTCGAGTTCGACAATGGCGCGACAAAGGTCTATGACTGTACTCCGCTGCTCGACGGCGAGGTATTCGCGCCGCTCCGTAGCGAGGCGCTGTTCCGTCGGGTCCGCGCGGACGACCACGGCTACGCGGTCATCTGGACCGACGAGATTGACCTTGCCGAGTCAGAGCTTTGGATAAACGGTGCGCCCGCGGCGGATGAGGCTGACCGCGCCCAGGCGTCCATTGCCCGCGACCGCAAGCCCGGCGACTAGCTTCCGTCACGTTTTCCGAAGACAACTCCCCGCCGTGGCGGGGCTCAGGTAGACACGAACCGGAAGCGGCTGATGAAGTGGCGCATCGGCCGGTCCTGGCCGTAGACGACCTCGATGCCGGGAATCTGGTCCCGCCGACGATAGAGGATGCCGACCGCCTCGGCCGCGGACTCGAGGTCGGAATCCTCGTAGCAGAGCCTCGGCACTGCGGCGCGGACGTTGTTCACTCTCGGGTCCGGCCCGACTTCCTTGCCGCCGGCCTGCTTGCCGAACGCGTAGACGCCGAGCTCGCACATCCGGTGTCCGGCGATGAGCAACAGTGCGGTCAGGCTGACGCCCGGGAACTGGTCGTCGCGCAGGTTCGTGCCGGCGAAGAACTTGTCCAGGTCGAGGTAGATGGCGTGGCCGCCGACCGGCTTGACGACGACGCTCGCGCCGCACTGCTTGTCAATCGCTGCCCCGAACTTCTGCACCTGCCTGATGCGGTGCGTGAGGTATTCCTCGTGCACGACTGTCTTCAGGCCTTCGACCACGCCCTTCAGGTCGCGGCCGGCCAGGCCGCCGTAGGTCGGGTGCCCCTCGACCAGAATCTGGTGCCCGACGAGCATCGCCCGCAGTTGCGGATACCGCTGAGCCAAGAGCCCCTGCTCGCTCACGACCAGGCAACCGCCGATGTTCACCAGGCCATCCTTCTTCAGGCTGATGTGGAACCCGTCCACGGGCTCGAACATCAGGCGTACGACTTCCGTGACGCTCTTGTCCTTGCAGAGCGGTTCGTGCTGCTGGTTGAACCAGGCGTTCTCGGCGAACCGGCACGCGTCGAACAGAACCGGCACACCATGCCCATGACACAACTCGGCAGTCTCGCGGATGTTCGCGAGCGAGACCGGCTGGCCGCCGCCGGTGTTGTTGGTAATCGTCATGTAGACGAACGGGATGCGCTCCCGCGTCTTCGCGTCGTTGAGCAGGGCGCGGAGCTGGCCCAGGTCCATGTCGCCCTTGAACCGCGCCGCCTCGTCCTTGGCCCGAAGTTCGTCCGAAAAGAGGTTGCGGGCCTCGAAACCGTTGGCCTCGATGTTCGCCTGCGTGGTGTCGAAATGGCCGTTCGACGGGATGACGTAGTACGGCTCCTTCCCGACGCGCTTGCCTGCAGCGTCGAGGATTCCGGCCATGCAGGTGAAGAGGCCGGATTCGGCCGCGCGTCCCTGGTGGAAGATGAAGACGTTTTCCTGGTCAGTGTCGCGGTTCTTCCACTGCGGCCCGAACGTCTCGACTATCTGCTGCTTGAACTCGAAGTACCCTTCGTTCGAGCCGTAGGACTCGTCGCCGAGCAGGAGCTGGGACCATTGCTTCATCGTCATCGTTGTCGTACCCGAATCGGTCAGCAGATCGCAGCCCGGAATCATCGCGGCCGGGAACTTGAAGACATTCAGCCCGCCTTCCTCTAACAACCGTCTTCGCAACTCGCGGTCGTCGATGGAGCTTGGGCGGAACGACACCGCAGCGTTGCGATACGGCCGGGGCCGGCTCTGGGCCTTGGCGAACTCAGATGTCCAATCGTCGAGGGAGAATCTCACGGGGCGGATTATACAAGCACACCAGATGGAGTCAAAAGAAGAAGTCAGATGTAAGATGAGAGATGTGTGAAGTCAGAAGTGAGGAGGTGGTGGCAGAGAGAAGAACCATCCGGTCTCCCTTGCCCTTCTGGGAGAGGGTTGGGGTGAGGGATAGCCTTGCGCTTGTGCTGACTAGCGCTGCAGGACGACGCGTGTGACTTGAGCGAGCGATTTGGCTGTCAGAGCTTGGTCCGCTTCCGTGCCGGCGTCTTGTTATGAGTCATTGCCGTAACTCTCTGAGGGCCAGCATGTTAGTGTAATCATCTACCTGAAACAGGCCGGAAACGCTGTCCCGAGAATCACCGCGAGAGGCGGTAGGATTCAGCAAAGGACTTGTCGACAGGTGCCTGCGGCGGTTCTCGGTTGGGCTTCCCAGCCGATACGTGTGGTGACTTGCTGGTTCAGTTGCGCCGTGGATTTCATAGGGATTTTCGCGAGCTGTTGCGCGAGGG
>CAYOCZ010000111.1:0-9482 GCA_964402475.1 uncultured bacterium
CCGTCGGTTTGACTAGTCCCCGGTCAAGGCTATACTGACCGGAGTTGGCAAGAACGGCTCTTCTCATTCTCTGGCTCACCGGCGCATGTACGGCCGGGTACGACGCCCTGTCGGTATTCGGAGAGTGGATGATCGGCGGCTACAAGGCTGTGCTCTCGCCCCTGCAGGGTCCGAACCTCTGCAACTTCTCCCCTACGTGTTCTCAGTTCGCCAGGGGCGCGATCCGGTCGCAGGGATTCGTGCCGGGCCTTGTCATCGGGGCCGACCGCCTGATGCGCTGCAACACCATCGCCTGGTCGTACTTCGACAGCTACTACTACGGCGGAGTCATCGGCGGCAGGATGTCGGACCCGGTCGAGAACCACATCGCCTGGCGCCAGCCTCCCGACGAGCCCGGGCTGCTAGTGTCAGTTCAGGCGGGAAAACAGGGGACAGCCCCAATGAGAGGACAGGTCCCCGGAGCGGCGCAAGGAACGCGCCGCGGATCTGTCCCCAGCGCCTGCGTCGGACGTGCCCGGGGCACCGTAGGAACGAGCGGCGCGGGACAGTCCCCGTTTTCCCTGAGCTTTGCCGACTACCTGTACTCCTCCGGCGAGTTTCAGCAGGCTGCGGGCGAATATCTGAGAGTGAGGTTCGCATCGAATTCACCCGGCGTCAGCGGCTACGCCGGGCTGATGGCCGGGGAGTCGTACCTGCGCGCTGGCGACACCCCGCAGGCGCGTCACGCCTTCGGCGACCTGAGCGCGCCGCCGCTGCAGGATTTCCGGCGTTACGGCGTATCACGAACACTCTTCGCCGAGGCGAACTACGCCGGCTCCCGTGCCACCCTAGACTCAATCGCATCCGCTTCTCTCTTCAGGCAGGCCAAGGCACTCGCGAGCTGGACGCTCTTCCGACAGCACCGATTCGCGGAGGGTGCTTCAGCGCTCAGTGCCATCGGCACCGACGAGCCATCTCGGCATCTATCCACGATGGACGGACGCGGTGTCCGCCGCCGCTCTCGGCTGGCGAGCACGCTGCTCTCGGCGATTCTGCCCGGAGCGGGCCATCTCTACTCGGGACGGGCCGGCGACGGAGCCTATTCGTTCCTGACGGTCGCCGGTACCGGGCTGGTGACGTGGTGGTTCGCGGCCGAGCCTGCCACGCGCGACCGCACGCGCGTCAAAGTGTCCATCTTCGGTGTCATCACGGCCCTGTTCTACGCGGGCAACGTCTACGGCGCCAACGTTGCGGCCCGCGACTACAACCTGCTCCAGGAACGCCGCTATGTTCAGCGTGCCGACTCGCTGTTCGAACTACTTCCGCTGGAGCCGGACTACCATCCTCTGCTCGACTCTGCTGCCGCTGACACGACCCTGCCCGGCTCTGAATGACCCTCGTCCTGGTTCTGTTCCTCCAATCTGCAGTCTTCAGTCTGCAATCTGGAATGCCATTAGGCGATTCGCTACTCAAGCGTGGTTTCAACGTGGAGGCCGGGCAAGAGTTCCGGCGCGCGCTATGGGAAAACTGGGGACAGTCCCTCGGAGCGCCTACGTCGGACTCAGCGCGGGACAGTCCCCGTTTTCCGGCCGGCCTGGCGCACTTCAAGCTCGGGCTAAGCCTGGCGGCCACGGGTCAGTCGCAGGCCGCAGCTCAAGAACTGAGCACGGCTGGACGACTCAGTGCTGACCTTGCCGAACCGGCCCAGACATCCATGGCCGGCTACTACGCGCACTGGAAGCGGTACGACCTGGCGGCCTTCGAGCTCTCCGACCTGCTTGTTTTCACGCGCGATTCCTCCCGACGGGCCGCGCTCAACTCGGCAGTCGGCTGGCTCCGCCTGCAGGAGGGTGATGTCGTATCCGCCGCGAGCAGCTACGACCTCGCCGGCCGGCATGACGTCGCGAACGCCCTTCGCCTCGCCAAGGAGACCAGGCATCGCAGCCCGACCCTGGCCGCCGTGCTGTCGTCACTTGTCCCTGGTTCGGGCGAGGTCTACGCGGGACGAACCGGACCTGGGCTGCTCGCCTTTGCCGTCACCGCCGGGTCTTTGGTCTGGGCCGTAGCGGCCGCGAAGGACGACGACTGGGTGAGCGCGTCGGTCATCGTGTCAACCTTGTTCTGGCGATTCTACAACGGGTCGAGCGCCAATGCGGTTGCCTTCGCAGACCAGCACAACTCCGCAGCACGGCAACGACGCATCGCCGGGCTTGCCGACCGGCTGGCAGAGCCGGACTGGCACAGCCAGACCGACAGCCTGCTCGGCTACAAGGTGAGGCCGGACACGGCAGCGAATGATTCCGTGGCCGGCCTCAGGTAGGCCTAGTTCTCGAACAGGGTCTCAGAGAGGTCCCGGGCCAGCTCATCACGCAGCTCTGACAGTGCCACGTCCAGCGAGAAGTTCAACTCGACCTTGCCGGTTTGAATCAGGACTCCGCCGGCGAGCGGCGCAGGTTCACCCAGCGTCTTGCCCAGCCGGGCGCCGAACGAGCGCGAATCAGCCTCGGACAGCCGCGCCACCGAGTCAGGTCGTCCATACTTCTTCACCAACTGAACGACGGCGTCGGCATAGCCCGGGTCGGCAAAGACCTTCTCGTGGGCACGTCGAACTGCGCGGTCCAGCACCTGCCAGCGCGCGGAGAGTACTGCGTTACGCTGTTCAAGCCGCGCCCGGCCTCGCGCCCTTTCCAGAACGGCATCGCACTCGCGCCGGGTCCGCCCCGCCCAATCGGCCTCGATGGCGGCGACCTCTGCCGCTGAACGTTTCTGCGTCTCCGCGATTGCCCGATCGCGTTCGGCGGCGATGGCGGTTACGCGCGCCTTGCCGTCCGTCAGGATCTTCTCGACCAGTTCGTTAGTACCCATTTACCGGGGCTGGTACTCGCTACTGCCCGATTTTCACGGCCATTTGAAGGAAGATGGTCGCAAGCAGGCCGAGCACCGCGTACGTCTCAACCAGCGCGCCGAAGATAACGCCCTTCGTGCCTTCCGACGCACGCTTGGCCACCAGTTCGGCGCCCGCGGCGCAGACTCTGCCCTGCCACATCGCGGTGACGAGCCCTGCGATGCCGACCGGGAGGCAGGCGAGGAACATCTGGATGCCCTGCCAGAACGTGATCGGCACGAGCTGCCCCAGCACGCCCAGCTTCATCATTGCCAGGAATGCCCCGAGAAACCCATAGAATCCCTGGGTGCCGGGAAGCGCCACAAGGATAAACAGGCTGCCGAACTTCTTGGGGTCTTCGGCCAGTACGCCGGATGCGACAGTTGCCACCAGCCTGATACCCATCGCCGAGCCGATTCCAGCCAGCACGGCCGCGGCCACGCATCCGGACAGTGCGATTGCCAGACCAAACGGGTCAACCACTAGTCCTCCTTATCATCTCACGCTTACAAACTGATTCGTTTCGCGAAACGGCGCGAACCGTTCTCCCCCGCCGGAGTAGAACCTGGGGAAGAACTCGACGTATTGCAGCCGGAGCGAATGGACAAAGGCTCCGAGTACGCTCACCGCGATATTGTACGAATGGCCGACGACGAGCACAATGACCGCGGCGATGATGCCGACCACCGGGATCGGCAGAAGCATCCAGGCAATCACGTTGATGGCGACCGCGACACCGCCGGTGCACATGCCGAGCGCCATCAGCCGGATGTACGACAGAACCACGCCGATGTAGCTGGTTGCGCCGTACAGGGCGTACCCGCCCCACAGGAACTTGGCCATCACTGTGGCATTGGACGGCGACAACAGGAAGAAAAGCACGCCGAGAGAACTCGGGACCCATGCCGGCAGGATGCGGGCCAAATACAGGACGAACGTGGCAGCGGCCGCGACCCCGAACGCGAACGGCACCGGCTTGAACTTACGTGCCCGGAACGTACTCGCCACAGCGTGTCCGAACATGCCTATGTACACGGCCCAGAACGCCCACTTGGCCTGACCGAACTCAGTCGGGAGCCACCGTAGCTTCGCCCCGATGTATAGCAGGAATGCAAGAAAGAGCGCGAACCACAAAGTCTGGCTCAGACCGGTCGCGCGGCTCCGCTGCGTGAACACGACAATCGCCGCGACCGATGCCAGAACCAGGATCATCAGTACCGTGCTGCCCCATGCCGGCAGAGACTTGGCCAGTACGATCCTGGCGGTGAGGGCGTTTAGAGCAACGAACCACGGCAGCTGTCCCAGCAGGCCGTCGCCGTAGTTCCTGACCCGCAGGCAGTCCGCGATTTCGAACGCGATGCCGACAATCAGCTGCAGGTACCCAAGCGCAATTGACAGGATGAAGAACTTCATCGGTTCCTTGACCGGGTCGAACCACATCACCCTGTTCTTGAACACCTGGAGCCAACCGACGCCGAGCCGGTCCGGAATGTCGCCGAACCAACCGCCGAGCAACGCGCCGGCCGGAATCGTCAGTATGGCGCCGATGAGGATGATGCCCAGCAGCTTATTGTCCGCGCCCATCTTCCGCATCAGGAAGTAGACAAGCAGCGCCAGCACGATGCCGTATCCGGCATCGGTAAGGCACAGTGCAAAGAAGACGCCGAAGAACGGGGCGATGAGCCAGGTCGGGTCAAGTTCCGAGGGCAGCGGCATGCTGAACAGCTCAAGCACCATCTCGAACGGCCGGAACACCGGCCGGTTGACCAGCGCCACCGGCTGCTCCTCGCCCTCCGCCGGCTGGACCTCGGTCATTGCCGCGGCCCCGCTCTCGGTGACGAGCTTGTTCAACTTACCCATGTCCCGGGTGCGCACCCAGCCGTGAACCAGCGCCACCGACTCGGTTCGTTCGAGCGCGGCGGCCGTCGACTTCCTTGCTTCCTCGTTGGTGAGCGCATCTGCCGCAACCTTCAGCTCGGGCAGAACCGAGCCAAGTCGTTCGGTTTCGGCGCCTACTGCCTGCAGGCGCTCCTTGGCCGCTTCGCCATCCCGGGCGATGCCGGCCAGTACCTCCTGCGGCTTCCCCTTCACGTTCCGCAGATCCACGGCCTCGAAGTCGTGCTCGCCCAGGGTCCGGCCGACCTTGTCGGCTGAATCCGGCATTGCTGCGACCAGCACGCGGACCTCGCCGTCGAACCGGCCCACGACCTCGATTGCCGCCGGGCCTTCAGCCAGGGCCTCCTGGGCGGCACGCAGGTCTTCATCGCCCGGGAAATGACCGAACCACACGGTCACGGTCTTCGTAGCATACATCCCTGCCGGCGAGTGATTGAGTCCGGACCATGATTCAAGCCTCTTGGTTTCGGCCTCGACCGTCCGGATGCGGGACTCCAGTTCCGTCTGCTCGCGCGTCAAGTTCCCAAGCCGCTCCACGGCCGAGGCGTAGTCGAAGCTCGCGGCAAGGTCGTCATACTCCCGACGCGACAACTGCTTTCGGCCCGTAGCGCCTTTCTTCTTCTTCACACGCGGGGTAAGAGTCTCGATTGCCTGGATGACACCGCGGCTGTCGGCGCTAGACTGCTGGCTTTCGGGCGCCGCTGTTTCCGTGGACGTTATGTGCATGACGCCGAGGCGCTGCAGCGTCTTCAGGAATGGATCGCGGTTATCCTGGTGGACCGCGACCAGTACCCGGGAAACCTTCTCTATTGCCACTGTCGGCGCAGGTTCTCGACCAGCAGGTCCGCTGCCTTGTCCAGCCGTTCCTCGGACACCACCTGTACGGCACGCGCCGCTTCGTCGGCCTCGACCTGGGCCTTGGACTGGAGTTCGGCAGCTTCGGCCTTGGCCCGCTCAAGGGCTCCCTCGTGCTCCCGGCGGCAGCGCTCGCGCGCTTCGGCCACGGCTGCCGTAGCCTGCCTTTCGGCCTGAGCGATGGCCTCGCGTCGCTCTTTTTCGGCGAGTTTTGCGGCCTCGGCCGCGTCGGCCTCGGCGGCCCTGACCATGGTGATAATGTCCTGTGATTCGGTTGCCATTTCGGACTGACATGCTATTCGAGCACTCTCGAAAGTCAAGCAAACCCCGGCAGAAATGATGAAGATGGAGGGATTAGCTTGACTTGGCGGCGACAACGCCTAACTTCTCAGCAGCAAACCGACGGGAGGCAGCGTTGTCTGTGACCATCCTTGTTCTCTCCGTGCTTTCCTCCGCCATCCCGCAGCCGGAGCTGCACGCGTTCTTGGCCCGACGCGACTACGACTCGGCGGTCAGCTACTACCGATCCCGCCTGCTGCGCGAGAAGACCGACGTTCAGGACATGCGCGAACTTGCCCGGGTCTACGACCACTGGCACAAGTTCGACTCGAGCCTTGCCTGGTGGGACCGCGTGCTCGAGCAGCACCCTGACGATGACTCCGCCATTGTCGGGCGCTGGAACGCCCTCTACCGCCGCGACGAGAAGGACACGACCCGGTTCGCGGCTACCCGCCTGCTCATCCGCGACGAAGCTTCCAAGTATCTCTATGAAACGACCGCGCGTTACCTCACGCTGCTCTACGACGGCATGGTCCTGGCCGACTCCGCCATCGCCGAACGCTCCGCGTGGCTGCTGGCCGAGCGTTTCCCCGAATCCCGACGCGCGTGGGAAGTCACCGGCAACCTGTTCTATGATTCCCTCTACCCGGTCTGGACCAACGACACGCTCAAGATCCCCATCATCCGTCGGTTCCTTGCCAAACTGCCGAGGACCGAATGGCGCCAGACGTTCTACATGTTTCTCCTGAGTTCCCGGTTCGGGCTGAAGGATACTGCCGGCCTTCGGGCCGACGCGGCCGAGATGGTTGCGGACGACACGCTCGACCCGTTCCGCTACCGCTACGCCGCTGCCCTGTTCAACCGCCTCAAGTTCGACCCGAAGACCGCCGAAGCCTACGCCCGCAGGGCCATCGAGCTGGGACCGACGGCAACGAAGCCGCCCAACAAGCCTCAGGAACAATGGGACCTTGAGTATTCCGTCCTCTACGGCGGGGCGCAGGTTGCGCTTGCCGAGGCGCTGACGGCACAGGACAAGCTCGATGAGGCCAAGCTCGTCCTGTCCGACGCCAAGTTGAAGTTCCGATGGGACACCAACTCCGAGTGGACGCCTGCGCCGTTCTATTGCCTCGGCGGCGAGATTGACGTCTTGCAGTCTGACACGGGAGACGCCCTGCTGTCATTCGGCACGGCGGTGAACTGGGGTGACTCGCGTAACCACTGGACTGCCCGGGCAGACTCGGCTGTCAGGCGTCTCAAGGCATGGACGGACCGGCAACTTTCCGGATGGTATGAAGCCGAAGTGGAGGTCGGAGAGGGCTCTCCCCCCGTCTTCACCGATGTCACCGACTCGTTCGGACTCAAGGACCAACACGAAGGCCGAGTCGCCTGGGGCGACTACAATAACGATAGATACCAGGACCTGCTCTTGAACGGCTGCGTCCTGTTCCGCAACAACTCAGGCCGCGGGTTCACCAACGTCACCGGCTCTGCCGGCCTCGCCGACGCCAAAGGCCGGGGCGGGCTATTCGCCGACTTCAACAACGATTACATGCTCGATATCTACGTTGCCGACGGTGAAGGCGGAGCACGGTTCTACAGGAACGACTTCGGCCGGTTCGTGAACCTGTCCGACCGCGCGGGCGGGCCCGGGAACGTCTACCCGACCGAAGGCGCGGGCTGGGCCGACTTTGACAACGACGGCTGGGTTGACCTCTACTGCGCCAACTACGAGAACCGGAAGAAACACGTGTACTACCCGGACCAGCTCTTCCAGAACCAGCTAGGTCACCTCGTCGACGTGACCAGGAAGGCGGGCATCATTCCGCCCTATGGCACAGACCTTGCCGGCCGCGGCGTGAACTGGGGTGACTTCAACAACGACGGGTACCAGGACTGCTACGTCTCCAATTACCGCCTGTGCGAGAACTTCCTCTGGGTGAACAACCACGATTCCACATTCACCAACCAGGCCGCTCAGCTTGGCGTGGCCGGAGGTGAAGTCAGCGGCTGGTACGGCCATACCATCGGCTCGGAGTGGGGCGACTACGACAACGACGGCGACCTCGACCTGTTCTGCGCCAATCTCGCCCACCCCCGCTACATCGAATTCTCCAACCGCTCCATGCTCTACGAGAACTCCGGTCGCTTCTTCACTCCTCCCTCCTCACTCCTCCCTCCTCTCTTCGTCGACCGCCGCGCCTCCTCCGGCATCCGCTATGAAGAGACCCACTCCGACCCCGCCTGGGCCGACGTCGACAACGACGGCGACCTCGACCTCTACATCACCTCCATCTACAAAGGCCGGCGGTCATTCTTGTACGAGAACGTGGGCAAGGCTGCCATCCCGAGAGAGACGCACAGCGCCGACTCGACGGGTCTCTCCGGCATGCAGAAAGACTCCTCGACTTCGCTTCGTTCCACCCGGAATGACGAAGCGGCCGAAGCGCCGTCCTCTAGTCGCCAATCGCCAGTCGCCGGTCGCCAATTCAACGACGTTACCTGGGTCTCAGGCACGCGTGTCTTCAACGGCTGGGGCTGTGCGTTCGCCGACTTCGACAACGACGGGGACCAGGACCTTGTGGTCGGGTCCGGCTCGGGCGTAAGGCTCTTCCGCAACGACACACAGAATGGAAACCACTCGCTGGAGGTAAGTGTCATAGGCAGGAAGGCCAACCGTGCCGGCATCGGCGCGCGGGTGACGGTCACGCAGGGCAATAGCCGCCAGATCCGCGAGGTTGAGGGCGGCAAGGGAACAATGAGCCAGAACTCGCTGGTCCAGCACTTCGGGTTCGGCCAGTTTGACACGCCGGTGACGGTTGAAGTAAGATTCGGTCCTGACAGCAGGGTCGTGCTCAAGAACGTGAAGCTCGACCGAATGATAACGGTCAAAGAGAACCCATAAAGGAGAGGCGATATGAAGTCCATCCCGCTCGCGGTCTGCGCCGTCTTTCTGGCGCTGGCCGGCTGTGCCCGTGTCTACGTGCCGCCCGCCATCGACCTGGGCCCGCACGAAGTCATCGGCCTGATTGAGTTCCGCTCCGACGCCAAGGGTGACCTGGCAGAATTCGTGACCCGGAAGTTCATTAAGGCCGTCACCCAGGACCAAGGCGACATCAGTATTGTCGAGCTCGGCGATGAGAAAGCAGTGCTCGAGGCCGTGGGCCTGACCCACCTCGGCCCGGATGCGTTCAGGGCCATCGGCGAGAAGTACAACCTGAACACGGTGTTCACCGGGAAGCTGAACGTCTCCGAGGTCAAGCCGAGTTGCGCCTTTGGCCCGGGCTACGCGAGCTTCGAGGGCAAGGTCAACGCCCGGCTTACCGCCAAGCTGGTCAAGACCGCGACCGGCGGTACGCTCTGGAGCAACTCCGCTCGGGATGAGCGGACGGTCGCCGGCGTACAGAAGTTCGGCTCGTCGTTCTCGTTCGATGCCGAGGACCCAGAAGAAGCCTATGGCAAAATGGCGCGCCATCTGTGCCGCAGGGTCACCCGCGACTTCCGCCACACCTACCGGAGGAAATGCTTGTAGGCACAATAGCGGAAGACAACAAGTGACGCGGGCGGGGTCCGGCAGCGAAATCCCGCCCGC
>CAYOCZ010000112.1:0-7246 GCA_964402475.1 uncultured bacterium
ACATGACCGTAATCTGTGTCAATAACTTCAACTACGCTATGACCGGCGGCCAGTTCGGCCCGACCACACCCCAACGAGCAAAGCTGACGACCGCACCCTACGGCAGCTACGAACACCCGTTCAACCTGCCGTTTCTCGTGGAGTCCTGCGGGGCGACGTATGTGGCGCGCTGGACAGCGCTCCACGCCCGCCAGATGCAGACGTCGATCAAGGAAGCCCTGCACCACCGCGGGTTCGGCTTTGTCGAGGTAATCTCTCCCTGCCCGACCGTATACGGCCGGCGCAACCAACTGGGCAGCGGGTTGGACATCTCCGAGTACTATCGCGACAAGTCCGTGGTCAAGCACGATGCCGACACCCGCGAGTGCGACATCCGGTATCAGGAGTCCATCATCGTCGGTCGGTTCGTGAAGACGGAGAAACCGACCTACCTCGATACGATGGATGAGTACCTCACCGAGGCGATCGGTTCGAAGTACGCCCCTTACCAGGGGCCGATGAGCGATGGAGATTAAGTTCTCGGGCTTCGGCGGCCAGGGCGTCATAAAGATGGGCATGGTCGTGGGCAAGGCCGCCGCCCTGCACGACGACAAGCATGCTACCCTGACTCAGAGTTTCGGCCCGGAGGCGCGCGGCGGCGCCTGCTCGGCCCAACTCTTGATTTCGGATGACGTCATCCTCTATCCCTATCTCACCACACCTGACATCCTCGTGGCCATGTCGCAGGAGGCTTACGACAAGTTCGAGCCGGGTCTCAAAGCGGCCGGCATCCTGCTGATTGAGGAAAACCTGGTGCGTTCTCACCCGCCGCGCGGTCAGGTGAAACAGTACGCGATTCCCGCCACGCGCATTGCCGAGAGCATGGGCAACCGCATGTTCACGAACATGGTGATGCTCGGCTTTCTCTGCGCTGTGACCAAGGTCGTTTCCAAGGAGGCGCTGCGCAAGGCCCTGCCCGGCTTGGTGCCGGACCGGTTCCTTGAAAAGAACCTCGCAGCCCTTGAGCAGGGCTGCGAGATAGGCTTGAAGCAGGTTACGTAGCCTGCGAACATGACCTTGACTCTCCGCTGAGGGGCATCATGTTCTCCCGTCAGGCTGCCGATGGTATTCGGCGGCTGGGTCGGTTGTGCTTGCGCGCCATCGCGGCACAAACCCGGACAGCTCTTGGCCGAAGACTGATATGAACCGCACCAGAACAACTACCGCCGGTATCCGGAAAGCGCTCGCCTCGGGCCGTGCGGTCCTCTCATTCACCGGCAGTTCCGAGAAGTTCCGGATCAGACGGATACCCGACTCGCCCTGCCGAGTGGCCTGCCCGGCCGGCGTGAACGTGAAAGCCTACGTGGGTCTGATCGGTGCGGGAGACTTCGACCGCGCGCTTGAGGTGGTGCGGACGTCCAACCCGCTGCCCGGAATCTGCGGCCGAGTCTGCACCCATCCATGCGAATCCGAGTGTCGCCGCCAGGAGGTCGACGCCCCGGTGGCGGTTCGTCCTCTGAAGCGGTTCATCGCCGACCACGCCCTCAAGTCCGCCCCGGCCCGCCTGCCACCGGAAACGCCGCGACGCACCGAGCGTATCGCGGTCATCGGTTCCGGCCCGGCCGGGCTGACCGCGGCCAACGACCTTGCCCGGCTTGGCTATCAGGTGACTGTCTTCGAGGCAAACGCGCAGCCCGGCGGCATGCTCGCACTGGGCATCCCGCCCTTCCGACTGCCGCGTGAGACCATCCGGCAGGAGATCGACTCGATCATGGACCTCGGCGTGCGCCTTGAAGCGAACGCGCGGATTGACGACCCGGCCGCACTGCTCGGCCGCGACTTCGCGGCCGTCTTCTACGCGCCGGGCGCGCACCGCAGCCTCGGCCTCGGCCTGCCGCTTGAGAACGAGGTCGCCGGCGTCGTCGACAGCCTCACGTTCCTGAGAAAGGCGTACGCCGGAGACCAACGCAGGCTCGCCGGCACGATGCTGGTGGTGGGCGGGGGTAATTCGGCAATTGACTCGGCGCGCACCGCGGTACGGCTCGGCGCGCGCAAGGTCCAGGTCCTCTACCGCCGCACGCGCCGGGAAATGCCGGCCGCGCCGGAAGAGGTAACGGATGCGGAACACGAGGGCGTGAAGTTCACTTTCCGGGTGCAACCGGTGGGACTGCTCCACGAGAACGGCCGCCTCAAGGGCCTGCGTTGCATCAGGAACAAGATGGGTGAGCCGGACGCTTCGGGTCGGAGGCGACCGGTGCCGGTTACTGGCTCGGAGTTCGACACTACGGCGACCCTGGTCATAAGCGCGGTCGGTCAACAACCGGAGACCCAACACCTGGCCGGCTCTGCCTTGTCTGTTTCCAGGTCGGGCACTCTTCAGGCAGACCCAATCACCTGCGAGACCAGTCTGCCCGGCCTGTTTGCCGGCGGCGACGTGGTAACCGGCCCATCGACCGTCATCGATGCCATGGCCGCGGGCCACCGCGCAGCCCGGGGGATCCACGTCCGGCTTGCGACCGACGCGCCGCCCGGGCCCGCGACGCGGACGAGGACTGCCGACGAACTGGAGCTGGTAGCATCCTGCCTCACGGCGATTCCCGTGGAACGGACCAGGACCGCCACCGTATCGTCGCGGATGCGAAAGCACTTTGTCGAGGTCGAGCTGGCCCTGACCGAATCCGAGGCGATAGCTGAGGCGAAACGGTGCCTGCGCTGCGGTCCCTGCTCCGAGTGCGTCCGGTGTCACGGCTACTGCTCGAAACACCAGATCAGCCTGTCCGTGCCCGGGTCCGAGGAGGACATCCAGCTTCGTTTTGCCGGCCTCGACTCCCTGTTCCCGGATTCGGCAGCGAGCCGCGAGGTTGTGGTCTGCCGGCCCGGCGCCCGGCCGATTGCGGCGGATGTGGCGCCGGTTATCTGCCGGGTAGAACGAACCCTGTGCCGCGACTGCGGTCGCTGTGTCGAAGCCTGCATTCACCAGGCCATCAAGCCGATGACCTGGCACGAAGAGATGAAGACCGCCTCGGTTGACCCGCTGCTCTGCCGCGGGTGCGGACACTGCATTGCGGTCTGCCCGAGCGGCGCGCTCCGACTCGACTGCGCCGCGCCAGTCCTGCTCCTCCCCGGAGGAACCGGAAGGTGAGCGCTCATTCCGTGGTCGGCACCGACATCGCTTTCCGCTGCAACTGGGCGCGTGAAACCGAGCCGGCGCGGCATCCGGAGCTCGAAGTAGTCCGGGTAGCCTGCATCGGCCGGATTCCCGCCGGGCTCCTCCTGCAGGCAATCGAGCACGGTGCCGGCCAGGTTCTGGTACTCGGCTGCCCTGAAAACGAGTGTCGCCATCAGAATGGTGTCCGGCTCGCCCAGGTTCAGGTCCGGATTGTTCGTGACCTGCTTCACCTGCTGGGTCTTGACCCGGACCGGGTGCGGCTGGTAGCCGGCGATGAGTCTCCAACACCGCGGCCGGCCGCGCATCCGGGCGTATGAACATGGACCAGGTTCTCGCGGAAACGCTGCTCTGCCAGGAATGTGGCCGGTGCACCGGTGTCTGCCCGGTCGCCCGCTCCGGGCTGGGGTTTTCGCCGCGCAAGGTCATCAGACAGGCAGGAGAATCCCGGACTCAATCGCCCGAGCTCGACCGCGCGCTATTCACCTGCCTTGGCTGTGACCGCTGCGCCGCAGTCTGCCCGTCGGGCCTCACGATTTCCGACCTCATCATCAGGCTGCGCCAAGAAGCATACCAGCAAGGACGCACCGCCACGCTGGCGCACGGCGGTCTGCTCCAGTCCTTCATGCGGATGATGGCCACCACACCTGACCGACAGCATCGTCTCGACTGGCTCGATCCTTCGCTCCGAGTCTCAACCAGCGGCGACACGATCCTGTTTGTCGGTTGCGCCCCCTACTTCGACCGCGTGTTTGATTTCCCGGGCCTGCGGCCGGTCGAGACCGCGCGCAACGCGGTCCGACTGCTCAACCGGGTGGGGATCGAACCGATCCTGCTTGACGACGAACGCTGCTGCGGCCACGACCTGCTCTGGCTGGGAGACACCGGCAACTTCCGGCTGCTCGCCGAACGCAACCTTGCCCAGATTGCGGTAACTGGCGCAAAGCGGCTGGTCTTCTCCTGTCCCGAGTGCCTGCGTACGTTCAAGCTCGACTATCAGAGCCGATTCGGCAAATCGTCCCTCGAACTGCTCCACATCTCCGAGTTGCTGGCGCGGGAATTGTCACAACTCGACCCCGGCGCGATGCCCGGTCGAGTGACGTTTCACGACCCGTGCCGGCTCGGCCGCCACCTCGGCATCTATGACCCGCCGAGGGAGCTGCTCCGGGCAGTTCCGGAGCTGGAGCTGGTCGAGATGAAACACAGCCGCGAGCAGGCGACCTGCTGTGGAGGCACGGCCTGGGTCGAATGCGGGACCGCCGTCAAGTGCCTTCAGAACGAACGGCTCGCCGAAGCCGAAGCCACCGGCGCCGAACGGCTCGTCACCGCCTGTCCCAAGTGTGACATCCACCTGCGGTGCGCCTTGTCCGGCACCGACGCCCGGACCGGTCCGGAGATTGTGAACATGATTAACCTGCTCGCAGAATCGCTCGGGCTCACCGGCCCGGAACCGTTACCCGAATCCGCGGTTCTGGCCGACAAAGGAGGCAGCCAAGATGCCTGACAAACCAAGAATCGGTGTATTCATCTGTCACTGCGGCAAAAACATCGCCGGTACGGTGAACGTCCCGGAGCTGACCGAAGCCGCCCGGAACCTGCCTGAGGTGCAGTATGTCGGTACGAACCTCTATGCCTGCTCCGAACCCGGGCAGAAAGAGATACAGAAGGCCGTCGCCGAGAACCAACTGAACCGCGTCGTGGTCGCAGCCTGCTCGCCGCGAATGCACCAGCCGACCTTTCAGGCCTGCGTGTCCGCGGCCGGGCTCAACCCGTCCCTGCTGGAAATCGCGAACATCCGCGAAGGTTGCTCCTGGGTTCACCTGCGCGAACCGGACCAGGCCACCGGCAAGGCGCGCGACCTCGTGCGAATGGCGGTCGCCAAGGCCGGGTTGCTCGAGCCCATCGTCGAGGCCCGTTTCCCGGTCAAGCGCGCGGCGATGGTGGTCGGCGGCGGCATCGCCGGAATCCAGGCGTCGCTGGACATGGCCGATTCCGGCTTCAAAGTCTATCTGGTGGAACGCGAGTCCTGCCTCGGCGGGACCATGGCCCAGCTCAACAAGACCTATCCCACCATGGACTGCGCCATATGAATACTCGCGCCAAAGATGGCGGATGTCGGTCGACATCCCAACATCGAACTCCTGACCCTGGCCCAGGTCACAAAGGTCTCCGGTCACGTCGGTGAGTTCCGAGTCTCCGTCCATCAGCGCGCCCGGCACGTCGACGTCAATGAATGCACCGCCTGCGGCGACTGCGTCGAAGTCTGCCCCCAACTCAAGCCCGACCAGTTCAACGTCGGGATTGCCCAGCGTCACGCCATCTACCAGGCATTCCCGCAGGCTGTCCCGGCCGCCTACTATCTGGAGGTCGCGGACTGCCTTGGCCTCAACCCCATCGCCTGCGGCAAGTGCGCCACCGCGTGCGAAAAGAAGTGTATCGACTTCGACGAGCAGGACCGGGACATCGAGTTTGAGGTCGGGACCATCGTCGTGGCGACCGGGATGGAACCGTTCGACCCGATTGACCTGAAGGAGTTCGGGTACGGCCACTGCGTCAATGTGATTACCGCGATGGAGTTCGAGCGGCTGGCATCGTCCGGCGGGCCGACCGGCGGCGAGATTCTGCGGTTCAGTGACAATCGCCGCCCGAAGAGCATCGCCTTCATCCAGTGCGTCGGGTCGCGCTGCGAGAAACCCGGCAATCCCTACTGCGGCAACATCTGCTGCATGAACACCATCAAGGACGCGCTCGTGCTCAAGGACCACTGGCCCGACATCGACATCAAGGTGTTCTACATCGACCTGCGCGCGTTCGGCAAGGGCTTTGAGGAGATGCTCAAGCGCTCGCGCGAGCTCGGGGTCCGCTACATCCGCGGCATCCCCGGCGAGATCGAAGAGGTCACGGGCACCGGCAATCTCACTCTCCACGTCGAGAACACCGAAACCGGCCGACTTGAGCAACACGAAGCCGAAATGGTCGTACTTGCCACCGGGGTCCAGCCCCGGGCCGAGGCAAAGGACCTCCAGCACCTCCTGTCGCTCCAACTGCACACTGACGGATTCCTGCTCGAAGCCCACCCCAAGCTCCAGCCGGTGGATTCGCCCATCCGCGGAATCTTCTATGCCGGCTGCGCCGAAGGACCGAAGGACATCAAGGAGTCGGTGACCCAGGCCAGCGCGGCCGCGGCTCGTGCCATCCGCCTGATGAGTCAGGGCACGATTCCGGCAGAGCCGCACACGGCCTGCATAATCGAGGAGAAGTGCACGGCCTGCGGCGCCTGCGCCAGGGTCTGCCCGTACAAGGCAATCGAGTGTGAGAAGGGCAAACCGGCGCGCGTTGTCCAGGCGGTCTGCGCCGGCTGCGGCACCTGCGCCGCCGAGTGCAGGTTCGGCGCCATCGTCGCCCGCAAGTTCACGGACGAGCAGTTGATGGCCCAGGTCGAGGCGGCCCTGGCCGACCAGCCGGAACAAAAGACCCTGGTCTTCGCCTGCAACTGGTGCTCATACGCCGCGGGCGACACTGCCGGCACGTCCCGACTCCAGTATCCGGCGCGGCAGACTCTCATCCGGACCATGTGCAGCGGCCGGGTGGACGAGCGGCTCATCCTCCGCGCGTTCGAGCTGGGAGCGCCGATGGTCCTGGTTTCCGGCTGCCACTTCGCGGACTGCCACTACATCGATGCCAACCGCCAGACCCAGAAGCGGGTCGAACGGCTCTGGGACAAACTCGAAGAATGGGGCATCCGCCCCGAACGTCTCCACCTCGAGTGGATCTCCTCGGCCCAGGGACAACGCTTCGCCAAGACGATGCAGGAGATTGAGAAACACCGCGCCCGGGTAACGCGCCGCGAAATCGCGCAGACCCGACGGATTCTCAAGCAACAGCGGAAGCCGAAAACAAAGACAAAGAAGCATGCCTGATTCAGCCAAACCGACGCCTCAGCCGACCCGTTTCAAGTGCCTGCGCTGCGGCAGTGAGTTCATGCTGCCCTACACTCCGGGCAAGGTCGAGGAACGCTCCTGCCCCAACTGCGAGAGCAACAGCGTTCGGCGACTCAAGCCCGGGCCGGCCAAACCGGCCCCACCTGCCGGCGGCTGATTC
>CAYOCZ010000112.1:7346-9412 GCA_964402475.1 uncultured bacterium
TCGGCGACTCAAGCCCGGGCCGGCCAAACCGGCCCCACCTGCCGGCGGCTGATTCGCCGCCCTCGCGGGATACCGGCGGCGAGCGCCGCCTGCTGCGGGCGGTTGCACCCGGCCGCTCTGCGCCCGGCCCGTCAGGACACTGGTGACTGCAAACTGGGGATTCGCGCCGGAAGGCGCGTGGCCTACAGCTTCGCCTTCAGGATTGGCCCGATTTCCTGCGGCTCGTAGACAACCGTGATGCCGGCAGCCTCAAACGCCTTCACCTTCTCCGGCGCAGTTCCTGACCCGCCGGAGATAATCGCGCCCGCATGGCCCATCCGCTTGCCCGGAGGCGCGGTCTGCCCGGCGATGAACCCGAGCACCGGCTTCCGGCAGTTGGCCTTCACCCACTCTGCCGCGCGTTCCTCGTCGGTGCCGCCGATTTCCCCGACCACCACGATCGCCTTCGTCTCCGGGTCGGCATTGAACATCGTCAGGCAATCGATGAAGTTCGTGCCGATGACCGGGTCGCCGCCAATGCCGACCACGGTCGACTGGCCGAACTCGGCCGTCTGGCTCGCGACCTCATAGGTCAGAGTCCCGGAGCGTGACACGACGCCCACGCAGCCCGGCTTGAAGCTCGCCGCCGGCATGATGCCGACCTTGGCCTTACCTGGTGATATCGCGCCCGGGCAGTTGGGTCCGAGTATCCGGGTCTTCGTGCCCTTGGCGTAGTCGAGCACCTTCACCATATCCATCGTCGGCACGCCTTCGCTCACGCACACTACCAAGTCGAGCCCGGACGCGACGCACTCGCAGATCGCGTCGGTCGCGAAAGAGGCCGGCACGAAGATGATGGAGGCGTTCGCGCCCGTCTTCTTCGCCGCCTCCTCGACCGAATCGAACACCGGCAGGCCCTCGACAAGCTGCCCGCCCTTGCCTGGAGTCACGCCGCCGACGACGTTGGTGCCGTACTCCTTCATGGCCTTGGCATGGAACGCTCCGTCCCGTCCGGTAATCCCCTGCACAATCACTCTCGTGTTCTTATCAACCAGGATGCTCACTCCGCACCTCCGACATTCGACCTTGCGAGGGTGACCGCCTTCTTCACCGCGTCCGCCATCGTCTCCGCCGGCGCTACGGGACTGCCCTTCAGCATCTCCCGCGCCTTCTCGGCGTTGGTCCCGGTCAGCCGCGCCACCAGCGGCACCCTGATGCCCGCCTGCTTCTGGGCCGCGAGCAGGCCGTTGGCGATGTCGTCGCAGCGGGTAATGCCGCCGAAGATGTTGATGAGGATGGTCTTCACGTTCGGGTCGGAGAGGATGATGCGCATCGCGGTCACCATCTTGTCCGGCGAAGACGAGCCACCCACGTCGAGGAAGTTCGCCGGTTCCCCGCCGTAGCGCTTGATCAGGTCCATCGTCGCCATCGCCAACCCTGCCCCGTTCACCACGCAGCCGACGTTGCCCTTCGTCGTCAGGATGCTCAGCAGATGGAGGATGATATCCTTGGCCGCCACCCATGGGCGGAGATGGCCGCGAATCTCGACGCCGATGACCTTGGGGCACGTCAGGTAGAACGCCCCGCCGCCCATCGCGACGGCGACGTCCAGTCCGCCGGCGCCCATGGCCAGCGAGCCCATCCCGCCGGCCGGGGTGTGACTGTCCGAACCGAGCAGCGTTCGCCCCGGACGGGCGAACCGTTCGAGGTGCACCTGGTGGCAGATGCCGTTGCCCGGGCGCGAGTGGTGCGCCCCGACCTTCCGGGAGATCGACTGCAGATACAGGTGATCGTTGTGGTTCTCGGGCCCGAACTGGGCCATGTTGTGATCGACGTAGCTGACCGACGCCTCGGTGCGGACGCGCGGAATCTCCATCGCCTCCAGCAACAGGAAGGCGGTCGTGCCCGTCGCATCCTGCGTCAGCGTCTGATCGATCCGGATGCCGATTTCCGACCCCGGCGTCATCTCGCCGGTGACGAGGTGGTCGGACAGAATCTTGTGCGTCAGTGTCGTCGCCATGAACGCTCCTTGTGCGTCTGCAAGCCTGTCAAAGCGTAGAGGATACCATAGGGGACGAGCCGGGGCA
>CAYOCZ010000113.1:0-9397 GCA_964402475.1 uncultured bacterium
CCGATGGTCGTGGCGAACCACGCGGCGCGGCTGGAGGGGTTCTCCATATCCGAGGCGGTGACACAGCCGGACACGCTGGCGCGCGTGCTCTACTCGGCGTACCGGTTCTATGGCTACGACCTTGTGATGGTCTTTTCCGATACGATGGTCGAGGCCGAGGCGATGGGTGCGCAGGTGCTCATCCCGGAGGACGACGACCCGTTTCTGCTCGAACCACCGCGCGTCTCAAAGCTAGAGCCGGCCAACCCGGAGAAGGACGGCCGAATGCCGGTCATTCTTGGCGCGACGCGTCGGTTGAAGGACCTGCTTGAGGACGAGGTGCCGGTCCTGACTTCGCTCAAGGGGCCTTTCTCGCTTGCCTCATTCCTGCGCGGGATTGACGGGTTCCTCGAAGACCTGCTGAGCGACCCGCGCCGGGCAAAGGAGTTCCTGTGGCTCGCCACCGAGAACCAGGTCGGATACGCCGAGGCAATCGTCAAGGCCGGCGGCATTCCGTTCATCGGCGACCCGGTAGCATCCGGCAGCCTGATCAGCCCAGAGATGTTCCGGGAATTCGTCCGGCCGTACCTCGCCCAGCTGGTCCGCTCGGTCCACGGGTTGGGCGCAAAGGCCGGGCTCCACATCTGCGGAGAGACGAAGCGCTTGCTGGCTGATATGGTTGCCACCGGTGCCGATTTCCTCAGCGTAGACGAGATGGACCTGGCTCTGGCGCGAAAGGAGGTCGGCGACAACATGGTCCTGATGGGCAACGTCTCGACCAAGCTCCTGCTGGAAGGCACGCCCGAGCAGGTCTCGACAGCGGCGAAGGAGTGCCGGGAACGCGGCGGGCAGAGGATCATTCTCTCTTCGAGTTGTGACGTGCCGACCGACGCGCCGAAAGAGAATGTTCAGGCCCTGGTTGCAGCAGCCAGAGCGCAGGAGGCGACTTGACGGTTACGATCGTCCCTAGCGGCGGTCACAACTTGCGCGAGTTGCTCGCCGACGCCGGTGCGGTCCTGCCGTCGGATTGTGGCGGCGCGGGTACCTGCGGTAAGTGCCGTGTCCGGGTGCTCGACGCCGAAAGTGAGCAGAGCGTTCTTGCCTGTCAGTATGTGCCGGCCGCGCCGGTGGCGGTCAGACTGGACAGGGTCAGACCGGCCGGACAAGTTCGACTCCGGAGGAAGGGGCGTGCAGTGTCAGGAGCCCTGCGTCTTGCCGCCGACATCGGCACGACGACGATTTCGCTTGCGGCGGTTGATGAAAGGCGGCGTCGCGTCGTGGCGAGACGCGAGACGTTGAACCCGCAGATGGTCTTCGGCGCCGACGTGATGAGCCGTATCGCCTCGGGCGGGAAGCTCCGCCGCACCAGGCTGGAACCGGAGCTGCTGCGGCTCATGGCCGAGGCCGGCATCCCGCGCAAGCGGCCGGTTGTGGCTGTGGGCAACACGGTGATGGCTCACTTCCTCATGGGCCGGAATCCGGCGCCGCTCGGCGAGTTCCCCTACAAGTCACGGCTGCCGTTCCGCAGAAGGCTCGTGCACCAGCGCGGCGGGCTCTGGTTTGAGATGCTGCCCCTGCTCGGCGCTTTTGTCGGCAGCGACTGCACGGCAGCGATTCTCGCTTCGGGCATGCACCGGACCGGTCGGCTGTCACTCTTGGTGGACGCCGGCACCAACGGGGAGGTGGTGCTCGGCAACCGGGAGCGGATGCTTGTGACGTCGACCGCGGCCGGACCGGCTTTCGAGGGCGCGATGCTTGAGTGCGGCAGCCTGGCGCAGCGCGGGGCTGTGAAGGCGGCACGCTTTCGCCGCGGCCGGTTCGCGCTGGAGGTCATCGGCCGTGGAGAACCGAGGAGTATCTGTGGTTCGGGCGTGCTTGACGCAGTGGCCGAGGCGGTCCGTGCCGGGCTGGTTGATGCCTCAGGCGGGATTGCCGGTGGCGGCCGACTCGACATGAGCGGGGGAAACGAGCCGGTCTACATCTCGCAGGCCGACCTGCGCGAGGTGCAACTGGCCAAGGGCGCAGTCGCGGCCGCGATCAAGGTTCTTCTGGCCGAATGGGGCGCAGCGGCTTCCGACGTCGAACGCGTCCACGTCACGGGCAAGTTCGGGGCCGCGATGAGCCTTGATGCGGCGGTAGGAATCGGCCTGCTGCCCAAAATCCCGCTGCGGCGAATCCAGCGGCACCGCAATTTGGCGCTACTCGGCGCGGTGCGGACGACGCTCGCCCCCGGCTTGTTTGTCGCCGCGGAGCGCTTCGCAGCGAGCTGCCGGGAAGTGATGCTCAGCGGCCACCCGCAGTTCGAGCAGGCTTTCGTCGAGTCAATGCGGCTCGAGCCATGGAACTGATACCACGCGCGACGTTTGAGCAGATACGGCGCGAACGGGTCGATGAGTTGGCTGCCGCTCGCAGACAGGGGACGAAGGTCGTTGGCTACTTCTGTATCTACGCGCCGGTCGAGATGGTGCAGGCGGCCGGTGCGATTCCGGTCCGGCTGTTGCGCGGCGGGCACGCAGCCGAGGAGGCTGGGGAACGATACCTGCGGGCCGATGCCTGCTCGTTCTGCAGCGCGTGCATGGGCAACTTCGAACGCGAGCCGCTCTACCGGCAGGTCGACGCGGTGCTGAGTGTGAATACATGCGACATGATGCGGCGACTGCCCGAGTCCATCGAGCGGTACTTCGGCATACCGGTGTTCCATCTCTATATGCCACGCACGTCCGAACCTCTGCCGCATCGAGTCACCGAGTTCAGAAGGCAGCTTGAGCACCTTGCCGATGCACTGGCGGCCCTTGCCGGGACCGCCATCGGAGTGGAGAGGCTGGAATCAGAGATAGTCTCGTTCAACCGGTTGAGGGCGATGCTGCGGCAGGCGAGCGAGACGCGCCGGGCGAGCTCGCCGCTGCTTTCCGGTAGTACGATGCTCGACCTCACAGCGACCGCGTGGCTCCTCGGTCCGGTCAAGGCGATATCGCTGACCGAGGAGGTGCTGCGGATCGTCGCCGCGCGGCCGCGCCGCGAAGGACGGCGGTCGCGGCTGATGCTCGGCGGCAGCATGCTGACTGAGGACGACCGATGGCTGCTTGAAATGGTCGAGGAGAAGGCCGACATCGTGACCGACATTCTCAGCACGGGCACGCGCTGGTTCGCCGCGGACGTGCCTGCGGACGGCGCGCCGCTCGACCGGCTGGCGCGGTTCTACTTCGACCGTGATTGCATGTGTCGCAGGCCGAACCGGGCCCTGTACGAGTACGCAAGAAGCATGGCCCGCGAGTTCCGGGTCGAGGGTCTCGTGTACAAGACAATGCTCTATTGCGACCCGTGGAGTTTCGAGGTGCGGCGCATGCAGGAGGCACTTGGGATTCCCACGCTGCATCTCGACACCGATTACTCGACCGAGAACCGGGCGCAGATGAGAACGCGCATCGAGGCGTTCCTGGAGACGCTGTGAGAGCGGAAGGGGTTCAAGGGGTCGAGGGTTCAAGGGAGCAGGTGCGCGGCTGGACTGAGCCAAAGCCGGCCCGGGTTTCGTTTGACCAGTGGCTGGAGCTGTTCGAGCGCGTGCCGGACGAGCTGATTGAGCGCTATCACTATTACGGTAATGGCGAGGCATGGTCGAAGTACTTGTTTCCACCCCAGACGTTCGCCATCTACGGAGCGCGGCACCTGCGCCGGCTGAAGTTCGATAACTCCCTGGCGGCCCTGCGGATGTGGGGATTTGTGCAGAACGAAACCGAACGGCTGTTTCGTGCAAGGCAGACAGGGCGTCGGGTCATTGCCCCGATGGGCGACCTCGGTGCGGTCCCGGTCATCGTCAACTCCTATCCGGGCTGTGTCGCTTTCTACCCCGACTGCATCTGGTGGACCCCGTTCGTGATGGAGAGCCGGGTGCTGCTCGACGCCGCTGCCGAACTCGGCATCGGCGACGCGACCTGCTTCTCGCGCGCCGCCCTTGGCGCATTCGCAAAGCACTGCTATTTTCCGGACCCGGATCTGGTCATTGCCTCGACTGGCGCGTCATGCGACGACTACTCGGGCGTGGAGCAACTGGCGGAGCGTTTCGCCCGCGAGATGCTCTGGGTCGAAGAGCCGATGCGGTGCCGTGCGGAACCCCCGGAACCGATGGTACGGTTGCTGGTCAAGGAATACCAGCGTGTGGTCGACACGATGAACAAGCTGACCGGCCACGAGTTGACCGAGAACGAGTTGCAGTCCGGCATTCGGCGCACGAACTCAGTCAGGAAGATGGTTGCCCACCTGCGCGAGCTGGCGTACGGCAGCGGCGTGCTGCCGGCGCTTGAGATGATGGTCGTGGAGTTCGGCAATCTGCACTGCTACTCGGACAGCTCAGAATGGACTGCAGTGCTAGAGCATCTACTTGCGACTGCGGAGGAGCGGACTGCCAGGGGCGAGCGCGTGCTGAGCGATGGTGCCCTGCGAGTAGTCTGGGTCACGCCGCCGGCCGACCCGCTGCTGCTGACCTACGTCGAGGACGCGGGCGCGCGAGTGGTAGGGACCGAGTACGTCATCAACCAGGCATTGGAGTTGATGGACGAGTCGAAGCCGGGGCTTGAGGCGATTGCCGAGTCGTTCATGGCCGCGTCGCTTATCGGCACTTCGCAGTCGCGCGCTGAGTCGGCAATAAGGCAGGCTCGGGAGCGGCAGGCCGAAGGTGTCATCATCTCGGGAATACTCGGCGGGTCACACTGCGCGATGGAGACGCGGCTGATATCCGACATCGTGAAGCAGGAACTCGACCTGCCCGTGCTCGAATTCGATGTCGCGCCGCCTTCAAACGAGATCGGCCGGCAGTTGCAGACCCGGATAGACGCCTTCCTCGAGGTGCTGAGGAGCCGCCGGTGAAAGACCTGCTTACGCCGCGCGAGCGCTTTGGTTTGCTCGTCATCGACGAACCCCAGGACCGGGTGCCGGTGTTCCCGTTGGTTACTGCGCACGCAGCCCGCATCGCAGGCATCTCTGTGCGAGACTACTACACTGACGGGGCGGCAATGGCGCGAAGCCAATTGGTTGCGCAGGAGACCTACGGTATCGACTTCATCTCATTCTTCTCCGAGGTCGGGTTGGTTGCCGAGGCGCTCGGCTCGCAGTTCGACTACCCTGAGGACGATCTGCCGTTGCTGACGAAGCCGAAGTGGTCGGGGCTGGCGGAGCTGGACGAAGCCGAGGCCGACCCGTTCAAGGATGGCAGGCTGCGGGTCTATCTCGATGCGATCAAGTATGCCTACGAGGCCCGCGGAGACACCGTGTCGATTCTCGCCTACGTCCCGGCGCCGTTTACGACCGCGCAGCAACTCGTGGATCAGGAGGCGTTTCTGCTCGGCCTGCTGACCGAGCCGGAACGGGTAAAGGGCCTGCTTGTCTATGCGACGCGTTCAATCATCCGCTTCTGCCGCGCCATCATCGGCGCGGGCGGACTGCCGATACTGGTTGACCCGCTCGCCTCGGGTAGCGTCATCTCGGCCGAGCACTACCGCGAGTTCGCTCTGCCCTCGGAGGGAGAGGTCATCCGCTACCTGCATCGGTACGACCTCGATGTCGTGCTGCACATCTGCGGCGACACCAACTCCATCACCCACCTGATGCCCGAGTCAGGCGCCGACCTGCTGAGCATAGACCGCATCGACGTCGACGTGGCAATCGCCGGAGCAGGACGGCGCTCGCGCATCATCGGCAACTACGACACGTCGGCGATCCTGCTCTCGGACCCGGCGACTATCGAGCGCGAGGTGACGGAAATGGTCACGGCTGGACGGAAGTGCCCGAAGGGATTCGTTGCAGCCACCGGTTGTGAAGTGCCGGTGGATACCCCGTCCGAGAACGTCCGTGCGTTCGTGCGCGCAGCGAAGGATGCCGGGTCCAATCCCGACTACGGCCGGAGGAGGAGAGTGTGATTACTGCCGGGATCGATGTGGGTTCGGTGAACACCAAACTGGTCGTGTTCGACCGCGCCACCCAACAGGTCTTCTGCGAAAAGGTTGTCCCGACCGGACCGAGGCCGCGGGAAACGGCACGGCAGGTCATGACCGCATGCCGCAGCGAGCACAAGGACCTCTCCGGTCGCGTGAGGGGCGTGGTGGCGACCGGCTATGCCCGCCACGCGGTGGACCACGTTGAGGGGACCATCACCGAGATAAAGGCCGCAGCCCTCGGCATACGCTACTGGCACCCGACGTGCCGCGTTGTCATCGACATCGGGGGACAGGATTCGAAGGTGCTCAGCTTGGACGAGTCAGGGAAGGTGCGTGACTTCGTGATGAACGACCGGTGCGCGGCCGGGACCGGGCACTTCCTGTCGGTCCTGTCAAAGACGCTGTCGGTGCCGCTCGAGGAGTTTGGACGGCTGAGTCTTGAGTCGCAGCGGCCGGTGCCGGTGTCGAGCCTCTGCGTCGTGATGGCCGAGTCAGAGATACTGTCGCTGCTCGCGGCCGATACGCCGGTCGCGGACGTGATTGCCGGCTTGCACGAGGCGCTGGCGCGCCGTGTCGCCAATATGGCGGCGCGGTTGCGGATCGAGCCAGAGGTCGTTTTCACGGGCGGGGTGGCTCAGAACCCGGGGATGAAGGCGGCGCTGGAGAAGGCGCTGGGCGTGCCGGTAACCGTTGCCCGGAAGCCGCTGCTGGCCGCGGCACTCGGCGCGGCGCTGTCTAGCGAGGACTGAGGACTAGGGACTTCTTGACCTCTTTGAGCAGAGTATCGACGAGCTTGCCTTCGGCGCAGGTCTTGACGACACGGCCATGGGCGAAGACGATGCCCCGGCCCTTGCCGCCGGCAATCCCGAAGTCGGCCTCGCGCGCTTCGCCCGGCCCATTGACGACGCAACCCATCACTGCGACCTTGATTGGTAGGGACTGTCCCCACACGGGGGCTGTTCCCAAAGCCGATAGCGCCCGTTTTGCCTTGCGGGTCAGGCCGATGACGTCGATGCCGGTTCGGCCACAGGTGGGACAGGAATAGACCAGCGGCCCGCGGCGGCGCAGGTCCAGCGCGCCAAGCAGTTCGTACGCGGCTGTGACTTCCTGCACCGGGTCACCGGTCAGCGATATGCGAATTGTGTCGCCGATACCCTCCAGAAGCAGGACCGAGAGCGCAGCGGCGGAGCGAATAGCACCCTCGAATGGCGGCCCGGCTTCGGTCAGCCCGAGGTGAAGCGGGTACGACCAGTGCCGTGGCAGTTTACGATACACGTCGATAGTCTCGGGCACGCCGGTGGACTTGGCCGACAGCACGATATTCCTGAACCGCAGCTTCTCGAACGGTTCCAGGCAGACCGCCATGCTTTCGACCATTGCCGCGACCGTGGGGTGCCGGTGCTTCCGCAAGACCGATTTCTCAATCGAACCGGCGTTGACCCCGATTCGGATTGCCGCACCCGAGTCCTTGGCCATCCTGATGATCTCGCGGACCTTCCAGGCCGCCCCGATATTGCCGGGATTGATGCGCACTTTGTCGAAACCGGCCTTGAGCGCGGCCAGGGCCAGGCGATAGTCGAAGTGGACATCGGCGACGAGCGGCAGGGCGACGCGCTTGCGGATTTCCGGCAGGGCCGCGGCAGCCGTCACGTCGGGGACTGCCAGGCGCACCATTTCACAGCCCGCGCGTTCGAGTCGCCGTATCTGGCGCACGGTTGCCCTGACGTCGTCGGTGCGCGTCTTGGTCATGGATTGGACCGAGACCGGCGACCCGCCGCCGACTACCAGCGGGCCGACCTGGACGCGGAGCGTTCTACGCCTCACGTCTGACACTGGGCGGCTTGGGTCTGTTGTGCGAGGCATGTTGACGTGTGCTCGTTCAGTAGCTGACGCGCTCGATCTTCGCTCCGACGCCGCCTAGCTTTTGTTCTAGTGATTCGTATCCCCGGTCCAGATGGTAGATGCGCTGGATTTCGGTTTCGCCCTTAGCGGCGAGCCCGGCCAGCACCAGCGCGGCCGATGCACGCAGGTCTGATGCCATCACCTGCGCCCCGGACAGGCACTCTGCGCCCTGGATAACCGCCATTCGGCCGTTGATGTCGATCTTCGCGCCCATGCGGTTGAGCTCCAGTGCGTGCAGGAAGCGCGATTCGAAGACATTTTCGGTGACTACGCTCGTGCCGTTGCCAATGGTCAGCAGCGCGGTGAACTGTGCCTGCAGGTCGGTCGGGAAGCCGGGATAGGGTGCGGTTGCGACCGTGACCGCCTCGGGGCGTCGCTCGGCGCTGACGACGAGTCGGCGCTTCCCGGCTTCGACCGTCACGCCGGCCTGGCGCAGACGGTCGATTGCCGATGTGAGGTGTTCGGGTTCGCAGTCGGTGATTTCCAGGTTGCCGCGGGTAATAGCGGCGGCAACAGCGAGCGTGCCGGCTTCAATCCGGTCCGGAATCGGCCGGTACTCGACGCCGTGCAGCCGCTTCACGCCCTTGATCCTGACGACCGGCGTCCCGTAGCCCTCGATCTTGGCGCCCATGGCGGTGAGAAAGCCGGCGAGGTCAGACACCTCGGGCTCGCAGGCCGCGCCCTGGATGACGGTATCGCCGTCGGCGAGCGCCGCGGCCATCATCGTGTTTGCCGTGGCGCCGACACTCGGGCCGGACGCCCCTTCAAGCAGCATGGTCCCGCCACGCAGGCACCGGCCGGTGGCGTGTAGGTAGCCGTGCTCCAGACTTACCTCGGCGCCGAGCGAAGCGATGCCCTTGATGTGGAGGTCAACCGGCCGAGGGCCGATGGCACAGCCGCCGGGCAGAGAGACCCGCGCATCCCCGAACCGGCCAAGCAAGGGGCCGAGGACGTAGTAGCTGGCCCGCATCTTGCGCACGATGTCATAGGTCGCGGTCCGCTCGATCTTGTCGCCGGCAGCGACCTTGATGGTGTGCTTGCGCTGTGCAACCTGAACGCCCAATGAGCGGAGAAGCCGGGCCATGGTCCTGACGTCTTCGAGCAGTGGCACGTCGCGGATGAGACAGGGTTCCTCGGTCAAGAGGCACGCGGCGAGGATGGGAAGCACCGCGTTCTTGGCGGTGGCGGTCGGGACCGATCCCTCAAGCCGGGACGGGCCGTGAATGATGAACTTGTCCACTGGACAGATATTCTTGGGTCTGGACGTGGAAAGTCAAGGACAAGAGTTGAGGGTGCCGGGCAGGACGGCCGGAGCTTCCAACCGCGGCGGCGGTCCCGGCCATTCCCGGGTGCCACTTCTGCTTGACTTCCGGCGCGGGCAGCCTATATTCAAAGTCACGGAGAGTCCGTAGAGAATGTCCGGTGCTGCCTTGGTACACGACCGGGCGGCCATCACGTAAAGTAAACTGCGGTCCTGCCGACGCGGGGCCAACAAAGGAGGACTGATGTTTGTAACTATTCTGTCAATCGTGCTCGTCGCGCTGACGCCGGCTGGCGTTGCGCCGTCGCGCGCGCCGGTGCTGCTC
>CAYOCZ010000114.1:0-9338 GCA_964402475.1 uncultured bacterium
GAGCACGTGGTTGGTGCCGGAATCAAGCTGCACTGCGGTCTCGAACCAGCCGTTGCCGTACACGTCGCCCAGGTAGCTGCGGCCATTGAGCACGAACCCGCCCAGTTTCTCGGCCTTTGCCAGGGCGCGGCAGGCGTTGGGGCATTCGAACCGGGCATAGGCGTACCCCGCGCAGATGACGCCGGGCGTGCCGTAGTACTGCTGTATCGTATCCCAGCGGACGTCTCGGTAGTTGGTTTCAAGCCAGCCGAGCGAGTCGACGCTCTGCGAGCGGCAGCTGAGTACGCCGCCCTGGACCAGGCTGGAGCGGAAAGTGTCGCCCTCGGCCGGGCGAAACGTTGTGGCGTCTTCAACGGCACCGGTTATTCCCTCACGTGGGCCCACAGGGAACGGCCCGCAGACCAGCCACTCGCGAATACCGACCGTGTCGGTCAGGCTGGGCAAGACTGAAGCCCAGGCACAGGTGGCAACGAGCGTTATCAGTATCGACCTTCTCATCATGTTTGACTATAGCCCGGTTCTGTTGGCGGTCAACATCATGGCGGACCGGAAGCGCTGGACAAAGGCCCCGGCGAGGCTAATCTGAATCAGGAGGTGGCCTCGTGAAATCACCCATTCTCTTCGCCTGTGCGACCATCGCACTCATCCTGGCCTGTGCTGCACCGCAGAAGGACGGCAAGGTAGAAGCAACCGACAAGACCGCGCCGGATGCGATGGTGCTGGTTAGCGCCGCGTTCATTGCGGGCGAGTCGATTCCTGCTCGATACAGCCTGTACGGAGAGAACCTGTCACCCGACATGAATTGGGACAAGGTACCTGAAGGCACCAAGAGCTTCGCCCTGGTCTGCCGGGACCCGGACGCACCGTCCGGCACTTTCTACCACTGGGTCTTGTTCAACATCCCGGAGAACGTGAGAGGTCTGCCGGAAGGAATCGGAAGGGACGTCAGTCTGCCGACCGGTGGTACCCAAGGCACGAACAGCCTACAACTGATCGGATACGACGGGCCGAAGCCACCATCGGGAACGCACCGCTACTACTTCGACCTGTATGCGCTCGATGCGGTACTCGCGCTTGACCAGACCGCGACCGCCGGCCAGTTGCTGAAGGCAATCAAGGGACACGTGCTTGCTCAGGCGAGCCTGATGGGCAAATACAAGAAGTAGGCAAGCGCAAGGACGAAGCTCGAAATCCGAAGCACGCACTGTCCGACCGGGGCCGCAGCGGCCAACGGCCGCGTCAATCTACAATGCCTCTGGGTTGGGTGCCCCGAAGCCTCCCGGAGTAGATGACTGTCCCTAGTTCCTCCAGTATACCTACAACTCCATTCCCCTCAATCGTCATGTTGCGATGGCGCGGGCCCGCCCACGGTCAATCCCACGGTCAGAAGCCGGCCGGTAGCGTTGTCGTTGTACGGAAAGGTGCACGACCCTTCCAGCCGCAGGTCAACCGGGCCGACGCTGTGCCCGACCAGGAGCGCCGGGCCGACTCCGAACCGACTGATGCGCCCGCCGCCTGAGACGTGAATCCGACCGGGTGTGAAGCGGTTACCGCCCAGCACCGAGACCTGCCAGAGGGGGTCATCGAATCCAAACTCCACGCCATCCGGGCTGATGCTCATGAAGTACGCGCCCGGTCGAGCTATGACGCTCAGACCCTTGCTCTGGTAGCCGATTCCCAAGGTCAGCCCCAGGAGTGCTCCGAACTTCCCTCCGCTTTCCACGACTACAGAGGTCAGCCCGGCATCGGCGGCCATTGGCGGTCGCGCGAGTCCGGCTCGGATCCCGGGCGTCAGGTACCAAGCACTTCCCTCACCTTCTGACCAGTACATACGGTGGTAACCGATGCTTCCCTCGGTCCGGCCCGTGGACGGAGTCCACGCCGGCAGGCCGTCATGGAACGCGATCGGCGGCATCACGCAGCCGCCGATTGTTAGCAGCGCCAGCGCGGCCAGGAACAGAGCCGAGCGCACGAACGAGCGTACATCGAGCATGCGTACCTCCTTGCGATTCGAACCAGACGCAACCGACAATGCTGCCCCTGGCCTGAACATGATTGCATTCTAGGACTCGCGAGCGGGGATGTCAATTCGCCTCGGGGTCGGCCAATCTACAATCTACAATCTGCAATCTGAAATGCCTCGATGTCCCGAAGCTTCCCGAAATAGTGCCTGTCCCTAGTTCCCCGCCGCGGTCAGAATCTGTCCGTATTGACCTCGGAGTATTTCCAGGGCATTGTCTTTCGTATCGATGCTGTAGCTCCATATAGGTCGGGTTCATGCACCTGGGTGACATTCTCGTCCCTCTGCCAGAACACGCATGCAGTCACTATGTTGTCCCGAGGAATCCCTCTCGCCATCACAATGTCTGCGGCTCTCTGGAGGCTGTTGCCCGTGAAGTTCTGGGCTACTACAAGCAGAATCCGGTCATCTTTGTCGAGGGTCAGGTCGTCGGCGGAGAGCTCGATGCTGTCCACGTGCGAGACCAGCCGGTCTCCGGCTTGGGACGACGGCAGCGCAGTTCTGTCCTTCAGGTGTACCGTGGAGTTGATAGTCTCTAGTCGTATCTTTGGTGATTTGACCTTGGCTTCTCCGCTCCGCCTGCCTTCAACCAGTGTCTCAGTCGTTAACTCGCTGCAGACCAAACCGGCACAGATGATACCGCCACGTCCGACACCGATGACCACGCTGGGGTTGTAGTTGGCGGCCCTCATCTTGGCAATCAGCCTGCAGACGCCTTTGTGTACCTTCTCCCACGGAATGATCCCTCTGCGGTAGTAGAGCCAGATGTCGCTCCAGTTTGAGCCCCACAACTGGGGAACCGAGCCCGCAAAGCCCACCACGGTCAAGACAGCAAGTACAGCCTCGGTAGTCGTCATCGTACCATCCTCCTCGCGATCGATAGGAGAACAAGGGCGTACAGCACATGTATCGCCTCGTTGTACGAGTACCGGACATCCGCACCCGTCAACCGGTGCGCGGCGATCGAGAGTTCAAGACTGCTGAGTGCAGCGCGTAGGGAGTTGATGGCTTTCTCTGAGCCTTTGGCCAAGTGAACCTCAACGTAGTTCCGACCATTGTGTGATGACCGACGGCTGCAAAGTACGCGTCTCCAGCGGTGCCCGGAAGTCGAACGCAGAGCCACGAGTGCCCGACAGAATGAAGGCGACACCAGCACTCGATGCGCCATGCCACCGTCCCTGCGTTGCTCAACCGACACGACAACGCTCGCTGCGTCCTTTTGCGGTCGGACATACTTGGCGACGTATGGTTCTCTTTGTGCAATCTGGCTGGTCGCCTCGGCATACGAGTATCCACGTTGATTTACGTCCCGATTCACTTTCCACGCGCGCCGAAGGTCTTCACTCGGGCAGACGAAGATCGTGTAGTCCACGAGTCGCCTTCGTGGACCGCTACTGAGAAGCCCAGAGTGTAGGCCTTCCAAGAACACCACTATTTTCGGAGCCAGCCGTCGCGGCTCAGCCAGGATTCCCTTCCTGTGGTCGTACACCGGCATCAATATCGCTCTGCCTGCCAGCAGTGCGCAAAGATCAGCCGCGGCGCGCTTGAGGTCGTTGGCCGACGGGTCCTCTGGATACTCGCGCAGCCGCGCCCTTTCTTCTCTCGAGTGGCGATGATACCCGTCCAAGTCCAGATGTGCTGCATTACGTGTACCCAACAGACTCAACAGCGAGCGCAACACCGTCGTCTTCCCGGATGCGCTTGCGCCGGCGATCCCGATGGCAATCGCACGCAGATTCCGTTTTGTCGTGCGGGCCGCCCACGAGCGCCGGATGGATACCTCAGCGGGCGCGATGCACTGGCTTTCCGGGCGGCGGGTAGACCTGACAACGGCCACGATCGCACGCGAGCCAGTCACGTCAGCTGCTCGGTTCCTCACAGGTTGCCGAGGACAGAAACCTTTTCCGTCATATGCGTCAAGGATGGGCTGGTTTCCGGGCGCAACACAGGGCGTATGATACCCCTGCAGGCTTCGAAGTCAAGGCGGTGGGGAGAGGGTCGGGAGTTCGTCGCTGCTGACGCGGGATTCGGGTGAAGCGAAGACGATTACCGTCCCCGATAGAGTCCCCTAGTACCCCACTCACGCATGGCCGGTTTCTCTCACTCGCCAAGAGCTTTGCGGATGACCTCCAGTTTCTTCTGACTGGTCATCATGTTATCGTAGATGCGCCGTCCCAGTTCGCTGATCTCCTGTATGATGGTGCTTCGTTCTGACGCGCTGCAATTGGCAAGCTTCTTCAGTCGGTTGGTAATCGACCTTTGCATCCCGAGTGCACTGGCTTGCCCCTCGCCTCTGACCGCCCAGAAGATATCCCCATAATCGTAGGCTTCGTGGAAGTCATCTCGACAGATGCTCGCGATAGTCTTTCCCTCCTGAGCAAGACGCCGCATTTTGTCCGAGTCATTCTTCGGAATAGCCATGGGTCCTCCGTGTTTTCCATACTAGCGGTTCTGCGGAACGCGTACCTTCATGCCGGGTCAGGACCGAGGCATCGGACCGCATCGCCAGTATGTTAGGTTGGCGAACGGCGGATGTCAAGGCGGCGGGGCGGAATCTGCCAAGATGTCCCGAAGGTTCCCGAAATAGGGCACCTGTACCCAATCCCAGTAAGAAACGCCCCGCCTCGGAGGCGGGGCAACTAATGCTCGGGCTGGTGCTGAGGCATTAGATATGGATGATTTAGCATGAGTTGTAGCCCATGCGTGGCATCCTGTAGATCCTCAACCAAAGCCGAGCAGACACATTATGGAACGGCCCACCCGTGATGTCAAGTGGCACCGCCCGGCAAGTGGCACCGCCCGGCAGCGGTGCCACTAGTTTGGAATCCGGAATCTACAATCTAGAATGCGCTTGGCAGGGGAGACGCCGCCCGCGCGTCGGCCCGGCTGGGGCTCACGAGGTCGAGGTGTGCTCGATTCGACCCACCTCCCGACAACTCCCGGTGCCTGCCGGGACGTTACTTGCTGACTTCCTCCAGGATCTTCCCCAGATTATCGTTTACGAAACTGAGTTCATTGAGGATGTCTTTCAGGACTTTCACGATGTCGTCATTGTCGGCCACATTGCCTCCTTTCTGCCGTGCGAGGGGAGCGGGCGTCCCTCAAATGCCCGCGGGCGGTGGCCACGCAAGCCACTCTGTTCCATCGAAGTCCCTCCAGCCCACGACGTGAGTCTTCAGATACTGCTCGCTCTTCTCTGCATCCCGTTCCGCGTCCCGTAGCAGTTGCTCCAAGCTGTCCGCGGTCCAGACCATGTCCTTCAGGCCAGCATCGTAGGCGGGGTTCCGCTGCCTGAGCAAGAACAGCACTCGCTCCTTGTTGAAGTCCGGGATGTATGCAGGGTCGAACTTCTCTTTGCAGCCTGGGGCGCAGATGTAGGTCAGGACCTTGTCTCCGTCCTTCAAGGGCCGAAGCTCGACCTTGCCGCAGGCTGGGCACGTAATTCTCTCTCTGTCTAGCTTCTTCATGTGTTCCTCCATTTACAGACCGCTACATATAACGCAACGCCCCCCGAGTTCGGGGAAAGCGTGACGGTCTCTCCTCGATTTAGACGCGAAGCTCGGGGGTCTAGATTCGGTTGCGGACGGGTAAGCGGACGGGTGGTTAGGGGAGACGGCCGCGCGTCGGTACGCGTGGATGATCGTGTCCCCATATCTCCCGTGGGCGGACGTGTCTGGTACGCCGACGGAATCGGGGATGCGTCCTGTCCATTCTTGCCATTTCGGGCCGCGTCACTTCTGTCCGGCAGCATCCTTCTCGTATACGATGGCAGACCCCCTCACAACCTTCCGCTCGAACGATGAGAACACAAAAGGCATCCAGATGCCACCGTCCGGATATTCGTGCACGGAGAGGATTATTACTCCATCTGCACCCACAGCCTTTGCCTCGGAGATTAGCAGCTCCAGCAATTCTGGGTCGCTCCGTCCATGCCCACCGTCGTCAACGGTTATCAAGGCGACCTCGGTGTATTGCCTCTTGATGTTCTCCGCGCTGGTGTATACATCTACTTTACCGACCTGAGGTGAGTTCGGCAGTGGCCCGAACTGCGTTAACATGACTGCTGGGGCACAGCCCAATACTACGACAATCACCAGCCAGAACGGTTTCTTCATACTAGACCTCTCGTTGCCTGCGTCGCATGGTGACGCATTTGGTTTCCGACTGCGTCAAGGACAGGTCAAAACATGATCACGGTCATCTCTGGATTCTAGGACTCGCGGGCGGGGATGTCAAGGTGGCGGGTCGGCAAGGCCCAGTGTCCAGCCCACTAGTCCTCCTGCCAGTCGGACGTGCTCGTTTTCTTGATGTATGGGCAGCCCTTGTTGGTTGCTTTGAGTCCAGCTCTTCCAGTGTACTTGTCAATGTGGTGTGTGTTGTACCTCGGCTGGTTGTCAAGTATCAGCAGGGCTTCGATGTCGTGGATTAAGGGACGAGTGATTCTCGCGGCGTTTACGCGCTCGCAGTAGCCAAGATACACATCGAGGTTCCGCGCGGCTATGGAGAACGAGGCCATATTCTGCTTGACTTCCACGGCGATGTCAGTGTGGTATGACATTCCGATGTAGAGGAGTTGTCGGTTACGGACCAGCGCGTACAAGAAGGAATCCTCCATATCCGGCAAATCGTCCACGCCGACCTTCACCCATTCTAGGACCATGTGCGTCATTGGCATCCCCCGCGCTACTTCTGAAGGATCGCGATTTGTGCGATTAGGCTCTGCCTCTCGGATGTCAGGGTCTGGATACGGAACTCCAATTGATGTCTCCTATCTTCCTTTGGCTTGATGTCGACAAAATACCAGAAGATACCTCCTATGATTGGGGCGAGTATGAACGCGCCAGCACAGCAGCAGTAGTTGGGACCCGGAATCGCGGATAGCTGTCTTTGTGCATCATCAAGCTGTCTATTGACAGTCTGGAGCTGCGCTTGGAGAGCCTGCAAGCTGGCCGAACCGCCCTCTTCGCCTCTGACCGGGTTCCACAACGGGCAGAGAAGCAGTAGCGTTAGTGCTATGCAAGTGACTCTGCGGAATCCGCCTAGACCTACCGAGTTCTGCATCTTCAACCTCCTATAAAGCTAGGGGTCCGTCTTGCGTGCCACGTTCAAGTGAACCGCAAGTCCGTCTCTAGTCGCTGAATTGTAGACCGGGCGGGACGGGATGTCAAGGCGGCGGGGCAAGACGGCTGACGGCTTACGGCTGGCGGCCTACGGTTTGCGGGTCCGGCGCTTTCGGGCGGGTTTTGGTCTGCTAGTCGGCGCGTCGGCGACGGCGGCTGTGGTCACGGGTGCGGTGAGTTCGGATGCCGTGTGGTATTCGATTGCGGTCTGCGCGAAGAGGGGGCCGGATTCGGTGTCGAGGCGGCGGAGCGCCATGCGGCAGTATTCCGGGTCTATGTCCACGCCGATTGAGTTGCGGCCGGTCTTGAGCGCGGCAAGCATCGTGGTTCCGGTGCCGCAGAACGGGTCGAGCACGGTGTCGCCGTGAAACGAGAACATGCGCACGAGGCGGTGCGCGAGTTCGATCGGGAACGGCGCGGGATGGTGCCGGGTCGAAGCGCCGGTCATTGTCCAGAACTGGCGGAACCAGTCCGAGTATTCCTTCTTGGAAAGCTTGGATAGGCGTCGCTGTTCTTCGGTCGGCTGGCGATAGCCGCCGGACTTGCGCTGCATCAGGATGAACTCGATGTCGTTCTTGATGATGGCGTTGGGTTCGTAGGGCTTGCCGAGGAACTTGGAGCCGTTTTCGACTTCGTAGTTGGCGTTGGCAATCTTGGCCCAGATGATGGGGTTCAAGTTGTCGAACCCGATGCGGCGGCACATGACCGCGATGTCGGCGTGGAGCGGCATGACAAGGTGGCGGCCATACTTGCGGCGGGAGAGGCAAACGTCGCCGACTACGCAGACGAGCCTGCCACCGGACACGAGGACGCGGAAGCACTCGCGCCAGACCCGCTCTATGTCCGCGAGGAACTGCTCGTAGTCGGCCACGTGTCCGAGCTGGCCTTTGGTCTCGTTGTACCGCTTCAGGTTCCAGTATGGGGGAGAAGTGACAACAAGATGGACCGACTGGTCCGGAACGTACGGCATCTCTCTTGCGTCGCCCAAGACCAGCCGGTGAAAGGTCTGTGCGGTCTGTTCCCGAATCGCTTGTCGTTCCACTAACTAGCTTCGTTGCCCTGCGAGGTCGGGGTTGCGTTCTCGCACCAGTTCGACCAAGGTATCGAACATGCTTGGTAGTTCCTCGGCACCGGAGATGAGCTTCGGCCCGCTGGAGAAGTCGACCTCGATGAAGGCCGAGGCTTCGATTGTCCCAATCGTCCAGTGTGGCGCCTTCCTGCAAGTGATGGACCGAAGCCGCTTGCGAAGCAGCTCGCTCCAAGTGCACTCATGTTTCCGGCTGACGCCATCTTCGGCGACGTTAAAGAGCATGATGTAGCCGATGGCCGTTTCCGGGGAGTACATCTGAAGGTTGGCTACCTCGCCCATCAAGTCGTCGATTCGGTTCGGCACGGTTCCACCGAGGTTCTTCAGCAGGGACTTGAGCGATATGGCCAGGCGCGCCTTGCCGTTGTGAATCCATGCGACGTCCCAGTCCTTGGCTCTGGCGAATCCTGGAATCTGCGGGTCGATCTTAGCCCCTGTCAGACCTCTCTTGCCCAACTCATGCACACATAGCTCGGCAAGCACGTCGAGTCGGGAGGTGGAGGTCGTGGCTTTGTCCACGCAGACCTTCTGATACAGATCGTCTACGGCGTTCTGAATAGTGATTTCAATCATACAGCCTCGCTCGCAATCTCAGGGCAACACTACTGCAAGCCAGTTTGGTGGTACGAATAAACAACTCCATTTCCGTCAAGAGCCGGGCGACCAAGTTAGCATCGACGGTTAGAATAGAGTGGGGCCGGCCGGTGTCAAGCTGCGCAGGCGCGAGGGCCGTGCCGGCCGGGTTGGCGAAAAACGCCGGGCTGAAGAGTGGGCTAGAGTTTTGACGAAGGTTTTGAGGAACCATTCGACGAAGGAGTCGAGGTAACAATCGAGGAACCATTCGAGGAAGGAATCGGGCTAGCAATCGACGAACCATTCGAGGAAGGAATTGGGGTAACAATCGAGGAACCATTCGAGGAAGGTGTCGGGGTAACAATCGAGGGACCATTCGAGGAAGGTATCGGGGTAACAATCGAGGAACCATTCGAGGAAGGTATCGGGGTGAGAATCGAGTATAGAATCCGGGAAGGAATCGAGGAACGAATCGGCGAACCGATCCGGGAAGGAATCGGGGAACCAATTGACGGGGGGAATGCCCCCCGGGGATACC
>CAYOCZ010000115.1:0-9128 GCA_964402475.1 uncultured bacterium
ACGACATGGCCGTACGGTACGAGATGGCGATGAACGACCTTTCTGCTATGGAGACCAAGGTCAAGGAAGTCATCAACGCCTACGGGGTCTCGACCTCGCAGTACGTCCCCTATCTCAACTTCGGTCGGCAGCTCTACAAACTGAGCCGGCAGCAGCACATCTCGAGTGAGAGCTTTGCGATGGCTGCCCAGGTGCTCTTGGACAAGTGGGCAGCCCGCGGCTGCGACCCGAAGGTCCTGGCCAAGATTCGCAAGGACGTCTTCGACATCGGCGAACCGAAGCCCTAGCGCCACGCCTCCGTCTCCGAGGCCCGACGGTCTGACCGTACGCTGCACGTCAGCTTGACTTGTGCCGCGTGTTGCATATTCTCACATCTGCAATGGCCATACAACTGCCGAGGGATTTGGATGCCCAGGTTCAGGTCGCTGTCCGACACTTCTGGGACATGCGTTCAACTCAGGCCAGCAAGCAGCGGCAGAGCGGCAGCGTTGACCAGGGCGCGCGCAGCGCGGTCACCGGCGGCGCTCAGATGGACGGGTTCATCGACCTGTTCACCCGGCTGATTCACGATGCCGGCATGCCCGAGAACTGCATCTTCCGCGCCTCCAAACTCGAACTCCCCGGCTTCTACCGCCCGACCAAGGAATGGGACCTGCTCGTGGTCAGGGACGGCCAACTGGTCTGCGTGCTTGAGGCCAAGTCACAGGTCGGCCCCTCGTTCGGCAACAATTTCAACAACCGCACCGAGGAGGCCATCGGCAGCGCGGTTGACCTCTGGACCGCCTATCGCGAACAAGCGTTCAACTCCGACATCAAGCCCTGGCTCGGCTACCTGTTCCTGCTCGAAGACTGCCCGCGCTCGCAGAGTCCGGTTAAGGTCCAGGAACCGCACTTCAAGGTCTTCAAGGAGTTCAAGACCGCATCCTACGCCAAACGCTACGAGCTTCTCTGCCGCAAGCTGGTACGCGAGAACATGTACAACTCGGCTGCGTTCCTGCTCTCAACCGCCAAGACCGGAACTCGCGGCGAGTATGCCGAACCCGCCCCTGACCTGACCTTCGCATCGCTGGCCCGCTCGCTCGTGGCTCACGTCGCAGTCCACTCTCCCTGACATGCCTGCGACCGAGCACAAGTCCTTCCACCGTCTCATCCTCGGTGACGCCCGCGAGATGCCCTACGTTCCTGACCAGTCGGTCCATCTGGTGGTTACGTCTCCACCCTACTGGAACCTCAAGCGCTACAACGAGACCGACGGCCAACTCGGGCACGTGGCGGACTACGAGCAGTTCCTTTCGGACATAGAGCGAGTCTGGCGCGAGTGCTTCCGCGTCCTCGTGTCCGGCGGCAGGCTGGTCTGCGTGGTTGGCGATGTTTGCCTCTCCCGCCGCAAGTATGGCCGCCACTTGGTCATGCCGCTCCATGCCGACATAGTGGTCATGTGCCGCCGCATCGGGTTCGACAACCTGAACCCCATCATCTGGGACAAGATTGCGAACGCCAACTACGAAGTCGAGAACGGCTCCAAGTTCCTCGGCAAACCCTACGAGCCCAACGCCATCATCAAGAACGACATTGAGTTTATCCTGATGCAGCGCAAGCCCGGCGGCTACCGCCAGCCGACCGAAGAACAGCGCCGCCTTTCGAAGCTCTCCAAGAAGGAGTACGCGGACTGGTTCCGCCAGTTCTGGACCATGACCGGCGCCTCGACCCGCCACCATCCCGCGCCGTTCCCGCTTGAACTCGCCCATCGTCTCGTCCGGATGTTCTCATTCCACGGTGACACGGTACTCGAACCATTCTGCGGCACCGGCACCACGATGCTCGCAGCGCTCAAGACCGGCCGCAACTCGATCGGCGTGGACATCGACCCCGAATACTGCCGAATGGCCCTGCGTCGCCTAGACACCGAATCCGGCCCCCTCTTCGCGCAGACCGCCATCGAATACCGCACCGCGCACGAACTCATGGCACCAACTGCCATCGCCGTGGCTGACGCTCGAGTAGTGGAAGGCAGGCGCCGCCACATTGTGAGACCCCGGCCAGCCAAGCGCTCACCACCAAGAAATCAGGAGGTTCGAATGCCCGACATACATCCGCAGCTCGAAGCAGCCGTCGCTAGTGCAAGAAACGACATCAGGACTGACAAACTCGACATCACGTATGGTGAGTTAGCCAGCATGTACGAAGCCAAGGAACTTGTCATACGACCGGAGTACCAACGACTGTTTCGATGGAACCAGACGCAAAAGTTCCGTTTCATAGAGTCAATACTGCTCGGGTTCCCCACGCCCGCCATCTTCGTCGCTGAGGATGCTAGCGGCATCTGGGAGTTGGTTGATGGGCTCCAAAGAGTCTCCACGGTGCTGGAATTCATGGGCAAGCTGAAGGATGCAGAGGGAAACCCTGTACCTCCATCGACCCTCGTCAAGACTGGACGTCATGCGCGTCTAGCCGATCTAGATGGTAGCAGGTTCGACGACCTAAGCTTACAGCTACGTCTTTCCATCAAGCGTGCAGGATGCCGTGTTGAGGTCATCAAGGTTGGCAGTCAGCCAACCATGAAATATGATGTGTTCGAGCGATTGAATACAGGCGGGTCCGAACTCACACCACAGGAAGTCCGCAACTGCATTTTCAGAGCTATGCAGCCTGACTTCATGAACTGGGTTGACGAGCTGGCGGCCTTCCCTCAATTCGCCTCCACCCTTGCTGGGATGTCCGAGCACCAAGCAAACACGATGTTCGACCGCGGACTAGTGCTCCGCTACCTCGCAATCAAGAATGCACACGCGGAGTTTGACCACGACGTGGAGCCGTTCATCACAGAGTACTTCCGTGATGTCCTCAGCCGTGACCGCCCGTTCGTTCGCGAGTCGGAAGACGCACTCTTCAAGGAGACGTTCACGTTGATCTCTAGCGCCCTGGGTGACGATGCATGGCGGCACTGCAGAAACGGCACCCATTCTGGACCGATCTCAGTTTATGTGTTCGAGACGCTCTCGACCGGCGTCGCTCGTAATATCGAGGTGTGGAAGAACGCGTCTCATGAGCAGTTGAAGCACCGACTAATGGAGTTCAAGCAGGACGGCCGCTTCATGGAGAACACCGGCGCCGGAGCCAACACAAAGGCCAAACTGCAGAGGCGCATTGACTTCGCCGAGGAGTTCTTTCGCGGCCAATGAACCCCGCAGATACGGTCATTGAGGAGATCGGCGCGAATCTGGACGAGAGGCGCGGCGGATTCACGAGCCTCCGTCGCATCGTCCTTGACCACACGGGGCATCCCTTGGAATCGACCGCCGTGAGCATGGCGATCCCGATCATCTACGCTCACTGGGAAGGTTTCGTCAAGGAAGCTTGCCAGCTCTACCTAGAACACGTAGAGAACACCGTGGCGCAGGGCGCAGAGTTGATGCCTGCACTCCTTGGTCACCTGTGGACCCCGGCGCTGCGTCCGCTGACGGGCGGTATCAACAGCGACAGGAAGCGCACAGTGGCTGAGCACGCCGTAGGGTCCCTCAGCAAACCAGTCAGCTTTGGCCTTGAGGAGAAGTCCATCGACACCGCCTCCAATCTGAAGTACCAAGTGCTAGAGTCAATCGCATCCTCTCTGTGTCTTGACATCTCGCCGCTCGGAAGCTCCAAGCACCACCTAGACAGCCTGGTCGAGCTACGGAACAACATTGCCCACGGCGCACGTCCAACGACGCTGCGCTACGCGGATCTTGACTCTCATATCACGAGGACGCTCGGCCTCATGGAAGGGCTCGAACGGGCACTCGTTCAGGCAGTTCAAGCTCGAGCCTTCTGCGTGGTCTAGCGATGCGAATGGGGCCTCGATGTGTATCTCGACGGGCCCACAGCCGCTGTGGAGGTCCCTCTGGGCCCCGCCCATTTGACACGCCCGCCCGCGAATCTCAGAATCCAGCCCATGACTGAGGCGTGGCGCCGCGTGCAAACTAACTGGGGGCCAGGATGACCAGACCGATGTCGGTTGAGCTGACGTGCCCGTGCTGCGGGAACATGCTCAAGTCGCTGTCCCTTTCTTCCACCAACACGTGCGGTCCGCTGACGACGGACCTGTACCGGAAGGCGGGCGGTTTACCGTCCCTACCGTTGATGGTCCACGGCTGCGAGAAGTGCGGGTACGCCGGCATGCTGGGCAGTTTCGAGCCGGGGAACATGACCCCGGCGCTGAATGAGTGGGTGAAGGCGAATCTCGGGCCGAGGACGGATGACTTCCCGGCCGGCGCCCAGTACGAGAACGCGGCCCGGATCGCCGGGTACCTGGGCGCGCAGCCGTACGAGGTCGCCGGTCTCTGGCTCCGCGCCGGCTGGTGCGTGGGCGGAAGCGCGGGGGAGCGCTACCGGCGCGAGGCGGTGGCGCGATTCGAGGCGGCGATGGACGCGGGGCAGGTTCCGAAGGACGAGCGGGCGCCCATCACCTATCTCATCGGCGAGCTGCACCGCCGGACCGGTAACGCGGACAAGGCAAAGGTGTGGTTCGCGCGCGTGCCGGACGCGGTTGCCGACGACCCGGATGGGCAGTGGCTCGTCGACCTCGCTATCCAGCAGTCCACGAATCCGAAGGATTTCGTCGACGAGGAGCGCGGGCGGTAGGCACCATTCAAGGCAAACTAGGGACAGTCACCCGATTCCGCCCGCCCATTTGACACGCAGCGCGCAAGTCCTAGAATCCAGCCCATGATCGAGCCGAATCCGGCCTTGACGGCAGAGGGAAATGCGCGAGGTACCCCAACTGGTTGCTAACAATGAGGAGGTTCCTGTGACGAGCGCAGTATACGCGGCTGGCGTAGCGACAATGGCCAAGCTGTTCGGCGGAGTGACTTCGGTATACAAACTCATGCGCGCCGGCAAGCGAGACAGAGACGAACAGACGGACAACGCGCTCCGTGCGCTCTACGTCGCGCTGACCGAGACGTACGCGTATGCCGAAGAACTGCGGAATGGAAAGGCGAATGACCGTAAGCGTGAGTACGAGATAGCCGGGCTCTGGAACGCCGCAAGCATCCCGCTTCGTCATGTGGACAGAAGACTCGCAGAAAGGTGCAACATGAAGGGCAGCTACTGGATGGAACCGGAAGTCTGGGACGCAGGGAGAGTACGACGAAACGCAATAACTCTCCGACGTATGGCAGACGACACCAAGAAGCTGCTTACGCGCTAGTTGAGCATGTGGTGACGTCAATGGAACCCGAGCCCAGTGATTTGACGACGACGGAGCTGGTGTGGAACCTCTGAGAGACTTGATAACCCCGGGGTACATTCTGAAAGTCCTGGGCTCGCTCGTGATAGTGGCCGCGGCCATACTTCTCCTCGTGATGATAGGAGGCGTAGTTGTACTGGGGATCCAGCGCTATCCTGCTTTGTTGGTAGCAGCTGTGGCCATCTGCGGGGCCGTGTACTGGTATGTGAGGCGACATAGGCCACTCTACTACATTGTGCCGGCCAGCCAGAACTACATATGGAACCGACGTCAGCATGGTGCAAGTAGTGAGCGCGTGTATTTCAAGGTCTACGTGTTTATCATTCGAGCACGTGACGACAGCAGCGCGCGGCAGGTCGTCAAACAACTAGTGGACCATACCGTTTATTTCAGCGTCGTGTCGGAATGGGATGGTGGGATAGGCGGGCAACCAATACATGTCACGTGCAGAGTCGCAGACGGGGACGAGAGCCAGCTTACCCTGCACGAAGTCCGCTCTAGTCACTTGACTCTCGGTCTCGCGGAGAGTGCCGCGAATAGGCTGGCCAACTCAATCCGGCCGCTCTCGACGATTCTCGAACCGGCCGTCAGAGTGTCCGCCAGCGTGTACAAGGACTGGCCAACCACCGATGGTGCCAGACTTCAGGACGGGCGACTTGTCGCATGACAGTTCCGGTGACATAATAAGAGACTTTCGGGCGTTCGGGAGCACGTAGGGATTCCGCGGTCAGTCAATTGCCCTCCGCCCGCCCATTTGACACGCCCGCCCGCGAGTCATAGAATCCGGCCATGCCCGAGCCGAGTTGGCACTTGACGGATGCTGAATCGGGCAACGAGCCCCGAAGAGCAGAACCAAGCATGGAGACTGTCCTTGCGCCCAGCTACGTTCGACAGGGAGCACTTCCTCTTCCGGCAGCTCTGCGTGGCGTGATGCCGCAACCCAGGCAGGGCGTACTCGTCCGCACTACCGACGGTGCAGACTTCTCCGGCAAGATACACAGCTCGCGGCAAAGGATTGACCAGCTTCACGCCCTGATGCGCCACCTAGCGTTGAAAGGCGGTGAACGCATAGGCCTGAGCATCGCAGGCCCCGGAACGCTATTGGTCGCAGTGGTTGACCGAAGCGGGACGAGGCAGATTCCGGTGCGCAACCCTAGACGCGATGCGTTGCGTACGCGCCCACGTGAGACAACGCTGCAGAGCTTCATTCTAACTCATCTGGACTCCATTGAAGCCGGCCTACAGCTCTTTCGAGAGCAGGGCCACCTACATATAGGTCTGGGGACGGCGGACATCGTAGCCGTGGACAATAATGCGCACATTGTCGTGATAGAGATCAAGTGCGGGCTAGCAGGGGACGCAGCAAGTGGCCAACTCCTCGGCTACATGTCCACTGTCGCAAACGTGCTACGCACCAACAAAGTCACTTCGGTGAAAGGCGTGCGAGGAATCCTGATAGCCGATGGCTTCAACGACCGAGTTGTTCAGATCGCCCGGGCGCACGATGATGTCACGCTTATGAAGTATGAACTGACTGGGCGCGGCCATTCGGTGGAACTCAGACGCCACCAAGTATAGAACTGCTGTGCCGCACTAGGCGATTCCTGACGCGCGGGGGTGGTTCCCCGCTGTCCGGCTCGCGGCTAAATGGCTAGCCGCACCAATGAAGCGGCAGGGGCGCAACAGCGCCCCTGCTTTGCTTGCCAAGCGGTTCTACTTGATGAACATCAGGCCGAGGCCGTGCGGGTCGTAGGAGATGGGCTGCCAGTCGGCGTTGGCCTGGCGGCCCGGCTGCTTGCGCCGGAAGTTGATGCCCCAGACATCGCCCGGCTTCGCGGTCGCGCCGAACTGGGCGAGCGGCAGTTTGGCTTCAACTGACCAGTGGTTCTTGTCCTTCGCCGCCTTCACGTCCACGTCCGCGCTCCACGCCATGTCCACGTCCATCTTGCCTTCCGGGCTGACCATTATCTTCTGGTCCAGCACGACCGCGCTCGCGTTGAAGTAGACCTGGTAGATGTTGCCCATTGACGTGTCGGGCACGAGGAACCAGCCGACGCAGTCGTCAAGGTGCACGCCTTTGTCGCGCACGGTGGCCTTGACATTGATGCTCTCCGGGTGCGGTTCAAAGCAGACCGCGGCGAGGTACAGGTTCGCGGAGTCGGCCGCGAAGTAGAACCGGACTGAGTCGGTCTTCATCGCCTCGCTGTCGTTGGTGAAGAGACGCATGACCGGCTTCTGCCAAAGCTCCTCCTTGATGCTGCCGTCAATCACCGGCGGCTTCTTGATGAAGCTGCACGATGCCGTGCGCGCCACGTCGAGCGAGGCCTCGACCGGACAGGATTTGCCCTTGGCATACGGGAACTGCAGGGTCATTGTCGGCGCGGGAAACGGTCGGCCGACGCAGCCCACGGCAAACCGGTACTCGGCTTCGGCTCCGGCAGCGACGCTCACGGCGGCCGTTCTGGGCGAAACACTCCAGCCGGCGGGCACGTCCCAGCGGAGCGTATCGTCGAGCGGAGTCTCAAGTGGCTGGTTCCTAACCATGAGCGTCACGGTATCAGCCGCCGTCAGGTCCTCGCCTACGAGCACGGGCTCGCGGAACCTGAGCCCGGCCAGCGCGTTCCGGTCAACGGACTGCATGTCAGCCCAGGTTACGTCGTCCCACTTCCGTTTCTCTCCGCCGAGCAGCACCGGCTCGATGGTGATGCCCTTCTTGTCGTCCACGGTCACGAGCGCCCAGTGATACAGGATGCCGGTCGGGCCCGGCTCGGTCCCGCCGCCCGAACTGCCGATCGCCGTGTACTTGATGCCGTCAAACGTCGCGCTGAAGTACTGGTGGAAGTGGCCGTTGAACACCGCGCCCACGCCAAAGGCCTTGAACAGGCTGTGGAGGGTATCCGGCTTGCCCTCGGCAACGGTGGCGGTCCAGAAGGGCTTGTGGAAGAAGACGGACGTGAACCTCGCCTTAGCAGCCCCGGCCAGATCGGCAGCCAGCCAGTCTATCTGTTCTGCCGGCAGCTTGTCGCTCGATTCCCACCGGCTCACGTCCAGCACGATGAAGTGCAAGCCCTTGTAGTCGAACGAGTAGTATGGCTTGCTCGCGTTCCGCTCGTACGCGCCGAGCGCGTTGTCGAAGGTGATGTCGTGGTTACCCGGCACGTAGTAGAACGGCACCTTGAACGCAGCCACAATCGCCTTGTACTCGGCCCACTCCTCATCCAGCTTCATCGTATCAGTCTGCTGGTAGCCTTCAATGTAGTCGCCCACGCTCATAACGAACTCAGGCTTCGCCTTCGCCACCTCGGCCACGACCTTCTCGTGGATGCTGTCCTGGTGGTCGCCGGTCCGGTCACCGATAATCGCGAACCTCACCGGTGCCGCAACCGCCACCACTGCCAGCACCAACACCGCCAGCAGAATGACTCTCTTCATCGCCTTCTCCTTTCCACTCCGGGCCTCATTCCAACTACTCCCTATTCCCCACTCCCTGCTCCCCTATCTGAGAAACACCGCTGCCAGCACGCCCGCGAACACGAGAGCAGGCAGCATGTTCAGAACTCTAAGCTGCTTAATCTCGAGGATTGTAATGCCCAGGCCAATGAGAATCAAGCCGCCCGCGGCCGAAACCTCGTTGACTATCGCGTCCGACATCACCGCGTGCAGCGAGCCGGCAAGCAGGGTCAGCCCGCCCTGGTAGATGAGCAGCGGTATGACCGAGAAGAGCACGCCGATTCCCAGCGACGCAGCGAGCGCCAGCGACGCGAACCCATCGAGCACCGACTTGGCCGCAAGCAGGTTCGGCCTGCCACCCAGGCCTTCCTCGATTGCCCCGAGCACGGTCATCGAGCCCATGCAGAAGAGCAAGAAGGCCGTCACCAGTCCTTCAGCGAACCGGCTGCGG
>CAYOCZ010000116.1:0-9116 GCA_964402475.1 uncultured bacterium
ACCCAGGGCGAGGCACTCGTCAAGAGCGAGGCTGCGGGCCGGCGACGGCCCGTGGACGGACAGTGTCACAGAAACTACACCGCCGCGCCTTCGGACGCGGTAAGGGTGAAAAAGTGCGGTAAGAGCGCACTATCCTGTATGGCGACATCCGGGATGGAAAAACCCTGCCCGGTGCAAGACCAACATGAGAACCGGACTGGCCCGGTCCATTCAAGTTCTCGGGTAGGTCGCTTGAGACATGCGGGCAACCGCGTGCCCAGATAAATGACCGCCACCCGGCTTGCCGGGGACAGAACTCGGCTTACAGACCCGCCTCCTAACCAGTCGGCAGGCGGAGCCTATGGTCTGGAACGGACACGCCGGAATCCGACTCCCAAACGGGAATCCGCCCCCTCGACCTGAACCTCAACTTTGGCCCTGTCCGCAGAATCCGACAGCACCCCTCCGGCCCGAAACCTCTACCTCTGCCTTTGCCTCTACCTACCTAATCCCCGGCCCGAAGCACGCCATCCGGCCGAAATCCTGTTCGTCGACTTTGACCTCAGTCCGACAGCACTCTTGCAGGCGTCGAAGAGGGTCTGGAGAAGACGCGGTTGGGTCTCTCGATGTACATCTCGTTTTTCCTCAGGAAGTACCGGCAGTCGTGTCTCCAGCCGTATCGTGACCTGTGTCTTCGGCTGAATCCGGCGCTTCGTCTCGACCTGTATCTCAACCTGAATCCGTCGCTGTGCGGTTAGCTGTTCACGTAGTTGTTCGAGACGTTGATCCGGCAGTTGTTCGCGTCGTCGTTCGGCTCGTTGTTCGACTTGAAGTACACCCAGTTGTAGGCTTCGTCGTGTCCGGCGCTGTGTCGGCAGATGCTACCCCCCAGGCGGCCTGTGGGCCGCCCACTCCCCAGCAGAATTGTGGTCCGGGTCAGGCGCACTACTACATATAGGTGACGGTGTGTGCTATAAAGCACGGCAGCAAGGCTGCCGTTTTTCCGACCAGATGTCGGTCGCAGGCAAACACTCCAGCCAGTATCTTCCCGTACTCGCGAAGGTTGCGAACGAGAACGGCTGCTGGTCAGTGAACCTGCACCAGGATTGCGCGGTTTGATGCCGTCCTGAACCAAGCATTCGCCTCCACGTTCGATGCGCGGTTCGTCGCCGCAATCAACCTGCGGCTGAACGCGCAAGTCAACGCGGCGCTCACAGCCGGACTCAATCAAGCACTGACAGCGGCGCTGAAGTCCCGAGTCTATGCGGTGTTGGCTGCGACATTGAGGGCGCGATTGGATGCCGCGTTGAGCCCCGCGTTCGTCGTAGATCTGAAAGGTGGGCTAGGTCCTCGATTGACGGCCACATTCACGGTCGCGTTGTACTCCGCATTAAACCCCGGAGTCAACCCGGGAGTGACTCCCCTCCTGCCGGCGCGAGTCTCAGGCAGAGCTCCGGGCCATCAGGTCGCGCCCGGTCAGGGTCAACAAGATTCCTCCGCGCTTTTCGTGTCCGGCGGCAGACAATCATGTGAGAGGTTACGTTGAGAGGCCTCCAGTTCTCTAATCCAGTAGATGGAATGGTCCGGAACCCCGGCCCGACGGCCGGAAAGGAGTTGTATCATGTCCGACGTAACACGCCGAATCTCGCGCTGGAAGGCCAAGTTCTCGCCCGACATCGCGGCGCAGACCACTGCCCGCATCTATGCCGACATGACCGAACGCTACCAGGCTTCGATGGTTGCCTTATGCACGATGGAGACGGAAACGAAGCAAGTCCTGGACGCAAGCGGCATCGACACGATGTACATCGTCTTCTACCTCGACTTTGCCCGGCAGCTCTTCCGCCTCTCGTACGGCCGGACCATCTCCGGCCCGACCCTGGCGAAAGAAGCCCAAGTGCTCCTGGAGAAGTGGCAGAATCGCGGCCTGAAGCCGGACGTCCTCGCCGCCATCCGCTTCGAGGTCTTCAGCGTCCCGCCGCCTGAGCCATAGCGGTCGTCCGTCCTTGTTGGACCCGCAGTGGCGGAACCGAAGGCTGCCCGCATCCCTGCGGGCAGCCCGTGGGTAGGGGGCCGTTAGTCCTACTCGGTCAGGACAGCCTTTCTGCTGATTCTCTTCGAGCCATTGTCCACGCCACAAGCGCACAAGCCGGTGAGAGGCACGACCGGGGGTATCATCGTCTCGCGCACACCAGGCGCAACATCAGCGCGACGGGTCATCGGTCGAGGGCTATTCCGCTCTTCCCTCGTTGGGTTCGGGCGGCTTCCGATAGATGACCCGGACGCGGGCCTTCGCCAGCACGTCAGACAAGCCCTGGGACCTCTTGAAACCCGGCTCGCGGGTTATGCCCTTGCGGAACAACAGCCCAAAGTTGCTGCTGTATCCAACGCGTAGCCAATCTCGCACGTAGTGAGTCACGTCAATCGCCAGGCGGTCGTGCCGACCTGCGATGTAGGCAAACATGGCGCTTCTCGTGGTGTCGAAGTCTCCGCCTTGCTTCCGCCATGGATAGTCCCACCGAACGTTCTCGCGCGACCAGAGAGTGGTGATCCGCCGCGTCTCGATTGCCACCGTCTCGGCGATATTGCAGGGCGCGACAATCTGCGCGTAGTAGATGTGGCTCGATTCCGGTATTGCCGAAAGGTCGAACTTCGCCAGCAGCCGTGCGTTCCCTTCCTTCTGGATGCAGGCTATCTTGCCGAGGGGCACCGACAGGGTATCAGCCCCGGCAACCGCTGCCAGCAGTATGAGTGCTGTGACAAGCCGTTTCATCACTTCCCCCTCACGTAGACAACTCGACTCACCTTCTTATCGTTCCCAGCGGCCAGGCGGCAGAAGTAGACGCCGGAACCGACCTTTCGCCCCTTTGCGTCGTGGCCGTTCCACGACAGCCAGCTTCTTCCGGGCGGTGCTTCCGCGTTGAGCAACGTCTGCACGTGCCTCCCGGCAACGTCATAGATGCTGACAACCAGCCTCTGCTGCCTCGGATTGGACAGCATGATTCGCGTGGCGGCCGAGAAGGGATTCGGCCGGCCCAGACCCAGGGCCAGCGGGAAGGCTGGTGTAACGGACTTCTCCTGCACTCCGTCGCCCGGCGGCCCAGCCAGCCACGGGAAGTAGGTGACATCGCCATAGAACTTCGTCACGTTTGGAGGGTCTTCTCCCCACCAGTTATTCTGCGCCATGATGGTCAGCGCGGGCGGATCGTTCGCGTTGACTACGTGGTAGTTCAAGTCGAAGTATATCGAGTTGTACCCGGTCGACCCCTGCACAGTCCCCAGGTCAGGGTAGGACCCGTTTGCCGCCAGCACGCCGACGTAGTGGTTCGTGATCGTGCTCGATTCGACCGCAGGGAAAGAACCATCAAGGCAGCTTAGCCCGAAGGCCGAATTCAACTCGATGTCATTGCGGCTGTAGATCCGCGGCGAACTCCCCTCGCACAGGATGCCGCCCTGCCCATACCCGCCGATCGTGTTACGCCGGATGCTCCCGCGCAGTTGGGGAGTTGTCGCAGCCTGGCAATACTTGATGCCGTACTGCGATGTCGGCTTGACGTTCCACAGAGTGTTGCCGGCAATGTCGGGCGTAACCGAAGACTCGACCCAAATGCCGTAGTCGCCGCCGTTGTAGAACATGTTGTCAGCCACCACGCAGGACGAGGGCACCGTGCTGCCTGCGAAGATGTCGTGGATCCCGCTACCGGTGAAGTAGCAGCCTTCCACCGACGTGGCGCCGGTGTACAGACTAGTTATGGCGCCGATCTGGCAGTTGGTGAACGTGTCGCCCGAGACTTGCAGGGAGGCGCACTCCGTCGCGGCTAGACCTTCGGTTGCGTCGGCGATGTTGCAGCCCGTGACTGAGGCACTTCCGTTGTTGACACGTATGCCGTCCCATGCATCACCGGTGAGCTCGGCCTCGAAGTAGGTCCGAGCAGCGCGCGTCCCCGTGGCGGCAAACGTGCCGCTGTTCACCATGATCGCCGTGACTGTGGACAGTCGGCGGCGCGCCTGCACCCAAGTGCCGCGCTGGACGGTGAGGTCGTAGTCGGTCAACGTAAGGTTGCCACACAGTTTGTACCGGCCCCACCAATACATGTCATGCGCGACGTTGCCCCAAATCGGCTGGGCGTAGAGCCCGGTGTGGCGCACGTCCCCGTGGAACGACCCCCACTCCACCTTCCGCCGGTCGTAGGGGACCGGGAAATCCCACGCGTGAACCACGCCCTGCTCGCACATGAACGCCAGCAACTCCAGGTCGCCATCAATGTCCAGGTCCGTTGCCACCAGTTCCTGGTACGGGAAGTCGACACCATATATCGGGAAGCCATCTGTCAGCATCTCCTGGAATTGACCGCCCGCAAGTCGGAAGGCTCGGAGCCGGTCATTCCACAGCACACTATGCCAGTAGCCGGTGACGACTTCCATTTGGCCATCGCCGTTGATGTCAAGGACGCCCGGGCCCGTTCGGAAGCTCCCGGCTCCCACCTCATCCAGCATGCTCACGAGTACGCATTGCCCGCCGACGAATCGCCAAGCTGCCAGGCAGGTGTGACTGGTCCTGGTGGACGGATCAATGCCGCCGGCCGTGATGACGATTTCCGGCTGGCCATCGCCTGTGACGTCTCCTAGGGCCGGACAGCCCCACGTACCGCGGAAGTCGATGTCCGCGAGATCATCGAGGAAGACACCATCGTGAGACAACACGTGAATGTCATCGGCATCACTGCCGGACACGGCAGCCACCACTTCCACCTCTCCATTTCCGTCCAAGTCCCCGATGACGGGCGAATTGCAGTCCGCGCCCCAGGTGCGCGCCGCATCGAGAATCCCGTGTGCCCACATTCTGGTCCCGTCATTCCTGTAGGCCAATACGGACGGCTTGTCGGGGTCAGGCGTGTTCGGTGCCGCCTTGGCAATCACGACAATCTCGAGATCCTTGGCACCAGTGCTGTTTGCATCGAGGTCTGCTACGGCAGGCGAACCGTGGACCGTGCACTCAAAGTTCTCATCGTCGAGGATCCGCCATCGGCGAGCCAGGGTGCCGGATGCGCTCCAGATGTTGAGGTAGTGGTCTGCAGTAGCACCGATTACTTCCAACGAACCGTCTTGGTCCAGGTCGGCGACAGCCACGGAACCGGTGAAGGGAACGTTTGCGGGCCAGCCTGGGACGTTGCTGCCGTCCCCTTTCCAGGCGAAGAGCCCTTGCCCATCGCTCACACCCAACACAACTTCGTCGTACCCGTCGCCGTTCAAGTCGGCGAGCGCTGGTGCGCAGCTCGGAATGATGCCGAGCCCCTTGGGCCAGCCTTGCACTCGCTGTCCGTTGGAGTACCAGGCATAGATGCTGTCGCCCATGACGGCGACGACTTCGAGTTTGTCGTCGCCAATGATGTTGCCGCATACGCCCGAAGTCCGTTGCTCATGCCCCGAAGCGGCGTGAACAGACCAACCCGGCTGGTACGTTGGAGTTGTCATTGCTTGCAGTACCGCGCTCGGGTTGCTCTCGTTGCCGGAAAAGTCAACCGCCGACACTCTGTACTGATATACCGTGTACGGACTGAGTCCTTCGTCACGAAACGTAGCCGAGGTATCCACGAGCAGCGCGTTCGCCAGATGGAAGTCGCCGGTGGTCCCTTGACGCCGATAGACGTTGTAGCCTCGCAGGTCGGGGGCGTGCGATAGGCCCCAGCCGATCGTCAGGTAGTTGTCGCCCGCGAGGATGAGCCAGGGCGTCCAGGTGATTCCGGACGGCGGATCGAGGTCCACCTGACGGCCCCACGTCCGACCGTACCGGTCGCTCAGCTCCAAGTTGAAGTCGGGCTCCCCGGGGATGCCCGTGTAGTGATACGTGAACTGGTCCGTACCGATACCTGTGCTCTGTCCGGCTATGTCGTCGAACGCGCACAACCCGTCATCGACGACGTAGCTTGTGTTGTTCGAGGTCAGCTCGGCGGTCACCCCGGCTGCCGCGCCCCAGCCGTAGTTGGTCGCGACCAGAGAGTCCATTACAAAGGAACCGGAGCCGGGTGGCGCTTCTGTGACTCGGTGGCCACCGAGCACAAGGCTATCTCGCATGACCATTATGCGGAAATCGTCCGTCCACGAGCCCTGCGGAGACGTCGTGCGATTGAGAATGTGATCTCAGGAGGGACGCCCGGTCGATCCTGCGCCACATTGAACACGAACGGTGTGCCATTCGTGGCCGTTCCACCCGGGGCGATGTCCCCGAACGAAGCCTGCGCCTGCTGTATCTGGACCTACTGGTCTTGCGTCGTCAGTGTGCCCACTACGCCCGTAGCGGACTGCAGGCCGGTGTTCTCAAGTTGAATCGTCAACTCTATGTGCTCGCCAGGGTTCACAACGCCGTCATCGTTGCCATAGCTCGCTCCTTGTTCATCGTCGTCTACCGCCGCACAGCCCTTGTAGTGCAGGTACGCGTAGATGCCGGTCTGGACGTTGCAGACTCCTTCGATCGGCAGGTAGTTTTGCTTCGTGACGGTCACCTGCATCGCGCCCGGAGATTCAGGGCGAAGGTCCGTGAACGTTGCCCTCCCGTCGGGCATGGTCTTGCGCCACGCATACAGCTCCACCTGGCCAGGTGCAACCTGCTTGTAGACCGTGACTATCGCCGCAGGCACCGGGTTGCAGTTCTCGGTGACCTCGACCTCAAAGGTCTGAGGACCTAGCGGGATTGCAGACGGACAGGCCGCAACCATCGTGTGCACTTCGCTTGTCCAGACGGGCATCTCTGGGTCTCCATAGAGATTCATGCGCTTGCCGTACGTAAACGAGGCCTTGGGCTGTGAAAGCCGGAACGCCGTACCTACATGTGAAAGACGCTCTATGAATAGGGCATGATAGAACTCCCGGTCCTGACCTTCCTGCCCATGCCAGACGCCCGGCCGGCTGTTGCCGATGAACGCGACGCACCCGCCGTCGGGATTGTTGACCAACGTCTGGCCGATGCTGGCGTGGTCAAGAGCTCCAGGCGAACAGCCGTATGTCCAGAGAATCGAGTACCTTGGATAGCCGTTGGGGCCTTGGCCGTTCCACAGCCGTACGGCTTGGTCTTTGGTGAAGATGTTCCCTGAACGCCCGCTGGTCTGCCAAGTCCCCAACGTGGTCGGACTCGAATGGTCCGCGTGATTAATGAACTGGTAGCCGGCATTGAATTGGTCCGTGAAGGACTGGCTGCCTAGCTCTCCCTGTCCGTCCCAGAATGGAGGGTCATTATCAGGGTCACGCTGGGGGCCATACAACTCATACACTCGTTGGAAGCCGCACCGTAGAAACCAGGGCTGCGCTTGGAGGCCGCCGCTCACGCCATTGTCTTTGTCCATCGCGCCCGCGCCGTTGCCGCCTGAAGATGACCCACCGGCCATCAGTATGCCCAGGATGTAGTTCGGGTCTGGGTCGGGGTGCTTCTCGTACGCCTGAAGCTTGTTCCAGAATACCGTGACTTGCTCTGCACTCCACACCGGGAGTCTACCCAGACTGATGTCAGGCGTGAACGTCGAGTCCTCCAGGTCGTCGAGGAGATCGCCGAAGTACGCGTTCGGTGACTTGTTCCAGTTGCCCTGGAGATCGGCATAGTACAAGTCGGTAGGTTCGTGCTGGGCAGGTAGCGTCCATCTCACGGGTACTACATCCTTGTCCCCACCCAGCAGGACCCAGATCGTGCCCCAGTGCGAATACGCGTCTATGATGAAATTCCGTATGCGCTCCTGGATGTCGCAGCCTGGGTAGTTTGCGTCAATCCAGTCGACGGTGCGTAAGGCAGCGACGGCTCCCCTTCGCGTCCGCCAGTCGAGAATAGGCTGGAAGGCGCTGGCAAGTTGTTCGGACGTGATGACCAGGTAGTCCACACACTGGCCCTCCACCGACGGCAGTTCCGTCACAAGAAGCTCGCCTGGTGACGCCGGGCCTTGGACGCGGAAACCCGTGCCCAGACTGTACCCGTCCACGTCTTCGGGGTTTGCCACCATCGCGCGCACGACGTCCGCAATGTGCTGCTGCGCGAGTTCGCCACGGCGGAAGACCTGTCTCGCTTGATTCTCACACACGTCGAGGACAAGGGAGACGTCCACCCGTGAGCAGAAGACGAGCCGTCGCTCGCTGGCGACGTATAGGACCGGGTGCACCTCGATCTCCGCCAGTTTGTATCCGGAGCTGAATCCCTCCCCGACTAGAGCCACGAGGCTGTCGGGGTAGATAGACGTGGAGCTGTAGGCAACTGAGTCCGGTCCAGTGAACGGCGGTGGCGGACTTCCATCCGTCAATGCCGGTAACTGACACGGGGACACGAAGTAGCTGCCTGCCAGCGAAGTTGAATCAAGGTAGGTGATGTTGACCGACGTGCATCTGCGGTCCTGCGGGATCAAGATGTACAGCCGCGCAACGGGCAAGCTCGGGAAGCCGGGCGGTTCGAGCAGTTGGCCCGCCCCTTTCAGCCCCACGACGTCGAACGTATCGTCGTTGTGCGCGTACTTCCTAAAGCTCAGGTCGTTCTCTGAGAACGTAACTGAGCAGCTCGGCGTCGCTTGTGCGACTGCCGGCACCAGCGCCAGCACAACGCTGACGCACAGCACTGTGAGTCTCATGTTGTTTCTCCTTTCTCTGAAGTCCTGCGCCTTGCGTCCTGCATTCTGCCTTGCTCACTCAGCGAACAGCAACACCTTGCAGGCGCGACTCAAAGTCGCGCCTGAAGGCGCGCACACGTAGATACCAGTTGGGCATTTGCGGCCGTGGCTATCACGGCCATCCCAGACGGCGCATATCTCGTTGGCCCCGGACGCGGCACCGCGCAGGGCTACCACGCGCCGGCCACATGCGTCAAAGACGCACATGCTCGGTCCCGCGTGCACGGGCCAGCTTAGAGCAACGCCTCCTCTCACAGGCGTAGCAGAAGCGCGCGTGCGGCTCGACGGGATCTGCACCTCTTCTCCGCACGCAGCGACGTCGGCCACGCGTTGCGCGTACGTGCCCGGGCCATAGGCCCATCGCAGGTCCTGCCACGCGAGAATCGCGCCACAGGCACCGTCGGCTACAATCGAAGGCACCCAGAACTGCAGGTCGGTGTCGTTGCAGACGGCTAGACCGGTGTCGCTCCAGCAAAGCCGACCGGCGGAGTCCACATG